>JBKJQC010000660.1:0-5548 GCA_046593995.1 Polyangiales bacterium | reverse complement strand
TCGGAGCGAAGCGTGCGGCAGCACTTCATGGGCCTCCGTGCCTCCGTGCCTCCGTGTTCAATCGATCTTGCGCGAGCATCACGTGCACCCTTCGGCCGGGTTCTCGACGGGTTTCGTTGGGATGCGGACGCTGGGAACGAGCTCTTCGACCTCGTGGGTCGCGAGCTCGTCGAGCTCGGACGCCGTCGCCTGTTCTTCTGCGAAGCGCGCGTAGACCCCGCCGCTCTTCGCGAGCTCGGCGTGCGTCCCGCGTTCCACGATCTCGCCGCGATCGAGGACGACGATCTCGTCGCAGCGCGAGGCGGCGGCCACCCGGTGGGTGATGAGCAGCACCGTGCGCGCGCGGCGCTGACGCTCGATCGCCTCGAGGATCGCCGTCTCGGTCTTCGCGTCGACAGCGCTCAACGGATCGTCCAACACGAGGATGGGAGGCTCGCGGAGGAGCGCGCGGGCGAGCGCGATGCGCTGACGTTGACCGCCCGAGAGCTGCACGCCCCGCTCGCCGACCACCGTGTCGAGGCCGCCGTCGAAGCGACGCACCTCGTCGAGCACGAAGGCCTCCTCGAGAGCGTGCTCCTCCTTCGCGAGGGCGCCGTCCGAATCGGGATCGTCGAGCGGGAAGCCGACGTTGCGACCGACCGTCGTCGAGAAGAGGAACGAGTCCTGCTGGGCGTAGCCGATCGAGCGACGCACCGTCTCGAGCGGGAGATCGCAGACGTCTGCGCCATCGAGGAACACCGTGCCGCGCGGGACGGGGAGGAGGCGGGGCAGGAGCGCGGCGAGCGTCGTCTTCCCCGCGCCCGTGCGGCCGACGATCGCGAGCGATTTGCCCGGCTGGACGGAGAACGAGACGTCCTTCAGGACGAGCGGCGCGCCCTCTTTCCAAGCGAACGAAAGGTTCTTCACGTCGAGCGAGCCCTTCACGGCGTCCGGCGCCGGGAGCTTCCCGGAGAGCACCTCGGGCTCCGCGACGAACACCTCGGCGAGGCGCGCGTACGACGCGCGACCGCGCTGCACGATCGCGAGCATGAAGCCGAGGGCCATCGTCGGCCACGCGAGCCGCGCGAGCGCCGAGAGGAACGCGACGAACGAGCCCGGGGAGATCTCGCCCGAGACGACGAGGCGGCCGCCGTACCAGAACACCACGAACGTGCCCATCGTCGCGAGCATGCCCATCACGGGCACGATGCCGCCGCGGACGCGCGCGATCGCGAGGCTCTTCACGAGGTAGTCCTGGTTGACCTTCTCGAAGCTCCGCTGCTCGGACTCCTCGAGCGCGAACGAGCGGACGACGCGGACTCCGGCGAGGTTCGTCTGCACGCGCTCGCTCATCGCCCCGAGCGCGTCCTGCACCTCGCGCGTTCGCATGAACATCGCGCGCGAGAAGCCGCGCGTGAGGAAGATGAGCGGCGGGAAGACGGCGAGCGCCGCGACCGTCAGCTTCCACGAGAGGCCGAGCATGATCGAGAGCGCCGAGAGGTAGGCAAACGTCGTGTTCACGAGGTTGAGCGCGCCGAAGCCGAAGAGCATGCGCACCTGCGCCAGATCGCTCGTCGTCCGCGTCATCACCTCGCCGACCGGCATGCGGCGGAAGAAGGAGGGGCCGAGCGTGTGGAGCTTCGCGAGGAGCGCAGCGCGGAGCTCGTACTCGACGTCGCGGCCCGCGTTGAACATCACGGTGCGCGAGGCGACGCGCACCACCACGGCGAAGAACGTGAGGCCGACGAGCATCAGGCCGACGCGGGAGGTGTCGCTGAAGCGGCCGTCGTGCAGATCGTCGACGCCGCGCTTGAGCAGCAGATCGACGAACGCGCGCAGCGCATTGAAGACGAGGAGGTAGAACCCTCCGCGGACGAACGTCCGGAGGTGCCGACGGAGCTGCCCCGTCAGGGTCAGCGGGATCTCGTCGCGCTCGCTCTGCTCACTCATCGCTTCTGCCATCGGAGAGGCCGCACCTCGGCCTGGAGGGATGTCGAAAGCGCCCTTCGGGTCGCAACATTCTGGTCAGCGCCGTCGATGGGAGCTCCCGAGGGCCGGACGGGTGCCCGGCTTCGCGGGGCGAGGCGCCGTGCGACGCGTCCCGGCCTTCCCGATCGCTCCGCTCGGTCCGCTCACGAGCGACGCCTTCTTGCGCTTTCGAACCGGCTCGAGGGCCGAGAGCTCAGCCACACCGATACGGGTCGCGAGGAGGCCGAGGCGCACGCGCGCGCCACCCCGGCCATCGAGCTCCTCGACGACGCCCTCCTTGCCCTCGAACGGCCCCGACTTCACGAGGACGTGCGAGCCGAGCTCGATCTCGATCGGCTCACGCGTGGTGCGCGAGGTCCGAAGGGTCGGCCGGAAGAGGCGCGTAGAGGCAGGGAGCCGTGCGCGCGGCGGACGCGCGTCCTCGCGCGCGAGCAGGGCGAAAGGGACCGCCAACGCAGCGAGCGTGTCCTCCAGCTGCTCGTCGAGGAGGCCCGCGTGCTCGAGGGCCGTGTCGCGGGGAACGCGCCAGCCTACGCGGAGACGCTTCGACTCGTCGACCGCGCGTCCGAGGAGCGCCGTCAGCGCCGCGACGTCGATCTCCGAAACGGCCGTCGGCTCCTCGCCGTAGAGGCCGATGGCGAACGGATCGGGGAGGAGCGCGAGCGCGCCGAAGATCCGCTCGGCGGACGCCGCGTGCGCGAGCTGCGCTCGGAACACATCAATCTCGGGCGACGCGACCGGGAGCTCGAGCGCCGCGACGATGGCCGGCGCCTCGACCTCGAGCACCAGCGCCGCGCGCGGACCGACGCCTTTGCGCCGGAGCGCGATGGCGTGGGTGTCCGCAGCCGGCATCGGCTCTGCGTCCACGTCGACCCCCGCGAGCGCGAGGCGCGTGACGAGCGGGGCGACCCACGCGAGGGCGCGCGCCACGAACCGCGTCCGCCCCGGCGCATCGAAATCTCCCGAGGCGAGGAGGAGCTTCGGATGCAGTCTCCCTGATTTCGGGGGCGCTTTCACGGGAGACGGGCGGTTCTTGGTTGCGACGTGACGGGCGGGAGCGTGGAGGTTCGCGCCATGCGCCGCAAGCCCGTGCGATACTCTCGCGCGAGCCATCTCGAAGAAAGCCGTCACGGTCACCGGTTCACGGAATGTCGAGCATCACGATCTCCGCTGGCGAGCTCGCCGCCGTTGGCCTCGCGCTCTCGCTCTCGGCCGCCGCGCTCGTCGGCCTCGGACGCGTGCGCAAGAACGCGCGTCGCGATCGCGAGGACGCGGCCGATGCGCTCGCCGCATCCGAGGCCGTGAGCGCTGCGCTCAGCGAAGAGGCGCTCTTCCTCTCCGCCGTGCTCGGCGCCGTCGACTCGGTGATCGTACTCTTCGATCGCACCGGCCGCGTGCGCTTCGTGAACGATCGCTTCGACGACGTGTTCGGCATGCGTGGGAGCGACGTCCTCGGTCGATCCCGCGATCACTTCATCGAGACGCTCGCGCCACAGTTCGCGGACCCCGACCAGGTGCGCATCGCTTCGACACAATGGGACGAAGAGCGCGCGAGCGGCTCGCGCAACACGCGCCACTCCGGCATCGTGATGCCCGACGAGGTCGAGCTCGCGCTCCTGCGTCCGCGCGCGCGTCGGCTCCTGTTCAGCACCGCGCCCGTCGTCCAGGGCGAGCGTCGCATCGGCATGATCTCGATGTTCCGCGACGTCACCGCGCAGCGCGCCGCCGAGGACGCGCGAGAGCGGTTGATGGCGGAGCTCGCGGCGCGTGCCACGACCGATGCGCTCACGGGCCTCGCGAATCGGCGCGCCGGCGGCGAGGGCCTGTCGGCCGAGATCGAGCGCGCACGTCGCTACAAGCGGCCGCTGTCGGTGGCGCTCTTCGACGTCGACCACTTCAAGCGGGTCAACGACGACTTCGGACACGAGATCGGTGACCGCGTCCTCCGCACCTTCGGCGACGTGCTGTCGCGGACGGCGCGCTCGACCGACATCGTCGCGCGTTGGGGCGGCGAGGAGTTCCTCGCGATCCTCCCCGAGGCCGATCTCGTCGCCGCGAAGAAATTCGCCGACCGCGTCCGCGTCGGGCTCGCGGAGGCCGATCCGCTCCGCGGGCACATCGACGAGGCGAGCGTGCGGCCGGTGACCTGCTCGGTCGGTGTGACGACGCTCCGCGACGAGGATGCGGTGGACGTCTTGGTGCGCCGCGCCGACGACGGTCTCTACGAGGGGAAGCGCGCGGGCCGCGACCGCGTCGTCGCCAAGGAGTGAGGGGCCTCGCAAAAAGGTTCGAGTGGTCGCGACGAAAAAGCCCGTCTGATTCGCGCTCGCGACGGTGGCGCGCGGAGTGCAAGAGCACGCTGGCGAAATCGAGGGGAGCTCCATGAGGTCTGCGCGTCTGGGCGGAGTGGTCGTCTTCGCGATGGTGAGCGCCGCGTGCAGCGGGGGCGCCTTCGAGCTCGGCGCAGTCACGCCGGAGGACGCCGATCTCGGGGATTCTGCTGCGTCCGAGGCGAGCGTCGACGGCGCTCCCATGGACGGCACGCCAGAAGACACCTCGAGCACCGACACTCGGGTCGTCGACGGCACCATCGATACGACCGTGGCTGACGTCGTCGGGAGCGATACGAACGTCACGCCGACCGACGGAAACACCGCGGACGCCAGCGACGCGGCGAGCGCCGATGGCGGGAACGACGCCGGACCGACCGTCTGCGCACCGACGCTCGAGGTCTGCAACGGACGCGACGACGACTGCAACGGCATTCCCGACGACGTACCGGCGACGCCCGCGTGTGGCATCGGCGCCTGCGCGGTCACGGTGTCCGCCTGCAGCAACGGCGCACCGACGATCTGTACGCCGACCGCAAAGGCGATCGGCGACCTGACGTGCGACGGGAAGGACGACGACTGCAACGGCATCGTCGACGACGGTTGCAGGAAGTGCGATCGCTACGTCGTCGTGGGCGGCGTGGGCAACGGGCTCGCCAGCACAGCGCCGATGGGCACGATCCAGGCGGCGATCAACTCGCTCGTCGCGGCCGGCCTGAAGGGGAACGTCTGCGTCGCCGCCACGCCGACCTCGGGCGCCGGCACCACGTGCGTGCAGGCGACGTTCACCGAGCGCGTGGCGATGGCCGAGGGCGTCTCGGTGTTCGGGGGTTACAATCCGAACAACTGGGGTCGCTTCGATTCGACATGCGTGACGGTGATTGCGGATCCGGCGGGCATCGTGAACGCCGGCATCGGCGTGTTCTTCGGCCACGGTCTGACGAACGCGACGCAGCTCGACGGCTTCACGGTGCAGGCCTCGACCTCGGCGGGCACCCCTTCGTCGACGGCGGCGATCACCGTCCAATCGGGGGCGACGATCACGAACAACGTCATCCGCGGAGCGAGCGCGCCGACGTCATACGGCATCCTCGTGATCTCGCCGACGGTGGTCACCGTCGCACCGCTGATCGCGCGGAACGACATCACCGCGGGCCTGGCCACCGCGACCGGGGGAGTCTCCGCGGGCGTTCGCGTCACCAACGTCCCGGTCGTCCTCCGCGACAACACCATTCGGGGCGCCGCTGCCC
>JBKJQC010000488.1:0-9119 GCA_046593995.1 Polyangiales bacterium | reverse complement strand
GCACCCGCGCATACCCCGAATTCGCGGGCAGGGGAACGCGCGGGCGTCCTGAGCGTGGGCGAGGCGCGGGCGAGCGGACACGGAGTGCGTGTCACGCCGTCACCTTGGCGAACAGCTCCTCGATGGTGCGCAAGAGCGATTGCACGTCCGCCGGCTTCGTCACGTACGCGTCGACCCCGGCGTCGTAGCCGCGGAGGACGTCTACGCGTTGGTCGCGCGAGGTGACCATCACGATGGGCGTGCGCGCGTGCTCGGGGAGGGCTCGGAGCGCGCGGGTGAGCGCGTAGCCGTCCATCCGCGGCATCATCACGTCGGTCGAGATCAGATCGAAGCGCTCGATCTTGGCGATCTCGAGGGCCTCCGCGCCGTCGCGCGCCGTCACGACGTCGTATCCCGCGCTCTCGAGCGCGCGCCGCAGCGCCTCGCGGATCGTGTCGGCGTCCTCGGCGACGAGCACGCGCTTCCTCAGACCCCCGGTGCTCGCCACGGCAGCGCGACGGAGGCCGCCCCCTTCGAGCCCGCGGCGCACCACGTCCGCGATGTCGAGCAGGAGGACGACGCGGTCGCCGATGAGCGACGCGCCCGCGACGCACGGCGCGCTCGCGAGCAGCGCACCGAGCGGCTTCACGACGACGTCGTGGCGGCCGAGCAAGGCATCGCATTCGAGGGCGACGGCCTCGATGCCGGAGAGCGGCGCCTCGAGCACGACGACGTGACCCCCGCGACGCGCGCTGCCGCCGACGTGTCGCGTGAGCGTGCGCATGTCGCGGCTGCTGTCTTCGAGGCCGAGCGTCGGTCCGAGCTCGACGATCGGGACCCGACGTACGCGTGGCCCCTCGTCGGATCCGTGCGCGGGCGCGAGACGCTCGACGAGGCACGGTCGGCCGCCGACGTCCTCCACCTCGACCGAGCCCTCCTGTCCGAGCGAGAGACTGCGGGCGACCGCGTCGATCGGCACCGCGACCTCCTCGCCGCCGGCGCGGACGAGGAGCACCTGCGCGACGGCGAGCGTCAGCGGCAGACGCAGCTCGAAGGACGTGCCCTCGCCGATGCGGCTGTGGATCTCGATCGTGCCCTTGAGCCGCTCGATCGACTCGCGGACGACGTCCATGCCGACGCCGCGCCCGGAGACGTCGCTGATCTCCGACGCCGTCGAGAAGCCAGCCCGGAAGATGAGCTCGAGGGAGCCACGCTCGTCGAGCAACGACGCTTCGTCCTCGGTGATGACGCCCTTCTCGACGGCCTTTCTGCGGATGCGATCCGGATCGATTCCGCCACCGTCGTCGGCGACCGAGACCAGGATCGCTCCGCCCTGCTGCCGCGCGCGGAGCGACAACGTACCGACGTCGGACTTGCCGTTCGCGACGCGCACGTCAGGCGGCTCGATCCCGTGGTCGATGGCGTTGCGCACGAGGTGGATCAGCGGATCCTCGAGCTGCTCGACGAGGACCTTGTCGAGCTCCGTCTCCTGGCCGCGGAGCTCGAGGCGGATCTTCTTCCCGAGCGTCTGACCGAGCTCGCGAACGGTGCGCTGGTGCTTCGTGAAGAGGCGCGCGATGGGGACCATGCGGAGCCGCATCACCCGCTCGCGCAGCTGCGCGAGCGCCGTCCCGAGGGCCCCGAGCGATCCTTCGAGCTCGAGGTTCCCCTCACCGACGACGCGCTCGGCGCGCCCGATCTCCTCGGCGACGGCCGCGAACGACGTCACGCGATCTTCGTCGGGCGACCCCTTGAAGCGCCCGCCTGCGAGATCCTGCACGTGTCGACGGAGGCGCGCGAGCTCGCGCCCGAGCCCGAGCTGCGTCATCGCCGCGCTGCCCAGACGACCGCGGGCGAGCACGAGCTCGTTGACGAAGTTCTGCAGCTGATCGACGCGCTCGAACTCGACGCGCAGCGTCCCCGCGCCGGGATCCTTCCGCGGCGCGACCTCGGTCTTCACCGCGGCGCTCTGGGCGACGGCGTGCGCCGCGCGCGGATCCCTGAGACGCGCGACGAGATCGTCGACCTCGACGTCGATGGGCGCTCGCGCGCTCGCGCGATCGACGATGGCGCGGAAGCGATCGACCGAGGCGAGGAGCGCGTCGATGACCGGACGATCGCACGGCGCGGTGCCGTCGCGCAGCTTTGCCACGAGGTCTTCCGCGGCGTGCGCCAGGCGATTGAGGCGCACGAGCCCGGCGAACCCGGACGAGCCTTTCAGCGTGTGCAGATCGCGGAAGAGCGCGCGCACGCCCTCGCCGCCGGCAGCATGCACGCCCTCCTGCTCGATCTCGAGGAGCCGCGCGGAGAGCCCCTCGATGCGCTCCTGACACTCGTCGAGGAACGACGAGACGAGCTCCTCGGGGAGACTCGGGATCCACACCGTCTCGTCGGCGGTGGTGCGCGCAGAGACCACCGGCGCGGCCGCAGTGGTCGCGAGAGGCGTGGGCTCGAAGCCCCTTCGCCCGAGCGCGTTCGCGAGCGTGACGAGAGCGCTCTCGTCCGCGCGTGCGCCCGAGGCGTCGCCCTGGCCGAGCGACGCGACCGCGCCGCCGAGCGCGTCGATCGCGCGCGCGAGATCCGATCGCTGTGCCTCGCGCGACGGTTCGGCGAGCGCGCGTGCGAGGGCTTTGACGCCGTCGGCGCCGAGGAGCGCAGCGTCCACCGCGAGCGGCACCAGGCTCGTACGCAGGCGTTCGTCCCGTTCGGTCCCGGCGTCGAGCTCGAGCGCCGCGCGCGCTTCGAGCACACGCTGCTCGCCGAGCGCGAGGAACAAGCCGTAGAGATCGATCTCGTCCGACATCTCGGGTCAGAAAGCGTTCGGGAAGAACGCGACCACCGCCCCAGCCGCGAGCAGCAGCGCGACGAGCGCGACCACGACGAAGATCCACACCTTCGAGCCGCCTTCGTGATCGTCGACCAGCGTCTCGTTCGTCTTCCGGGAATCTTGCGCGCGAGCCGCGAACGGTGCAGGCGCGGGCTGCGCCGCGACCGGTGACATGCGCTGCGGGCTCGAGGGCTGGTGGACGTGCGACGGATGCGAGGGCGCGTGACCGGGGTTCGACGGCGACGCGCTCGCGCGATGTGGCCCCGAGGTCGGCGGCTCCATCACCAGCGTTCCCTCGGACCGACGGCTGCTCGCCCACGGAGCGAGCGCCTCCCGGAGCGCACGCGCGCTCGCGATGCGGAGCTTTCGATCGCGCGCCATCGCACGCACGACGATGTCGCAGAACGCTTGGGGCAGATCCGGACGATGCTTCTGGAGCGGCAGCGGATCGCTCGAGCAGATCAACCGCACGAGCTCTTCGTAGCGCGGCGCGCTGAACGGACGCTGGCCACTCATCGCCTCGTAGAGCACGCAGCCGAGGGAGTACACGTCGGCGCTCGCATCGAGATCGTTCGCGCCACGCAGCTGCTCGGGCGCCATGTACTCCGGCGTGCCGACCGTGGTGCCGACACGGGTGAGCTTCGCGCGCTTCGCGCCCCCGCCGGAGGGGGCGTCGTCGAGCACCTTCGAGATCCCGAAATCGAGCACCTTGACCCAGTCGTTGCCGTCGCCCGAGGCGGTGACGAAGAGGTTCTCCGGCTTCAGATCGCGGTGCACGATTCCGCGCGCGTGCGCTTCTTCCAGGGCTTCGCAGGCCTGACTGATCAAGCGCGACGCGCGCAGCGGCGACAGCTTCCCCTCGGTCTTGAGGATGGTCTGGAGATCCTTCCCCTCGAGGAGCTCCATGATCATGAACGGCGTGCCGTTCGTGGTGCGCTCGACCCCGAACGTGCGCGCGACATGCCCGGTCGTGAGCGACGTCGCGAGCTCGACCTCGCGCGCGAACCGCGCCGGGATGGTCGGATGATCGATCAGCTCGTCGTGGAGGAACTTGAGCGCGACCTTGCGTCCGGTCGGCGCGTGCGTCGCAGCGACGACGGTTCCCATCCCACCGGTCCCGAGGATTCGTCCCACGACGAAATGCTCCCCACGAGGGAGGGGAAGGGTCGTTCCCGGCTGGGGGACCGGCATTCTCCCCGCATCATACGCGACGGGAGGTCGCGGTTGTCACGGTCGTCCGCCCGACGATACGCGGGAGAAATCGGACACGCGCGCGGCCACGGCCACGGCCACGGCCACGGCGAATCTCGCAGTCATCACGTTTCGCCCCTGCTCGTCGCTGCGACGTCTTCGTCTGGGATCTGCAGAGCAGCGAGAGCGCGGGGACATCAGAGTGTCGGCATCAACCGACATGCGACGACGCTTCTTCTCTCGGTCTCGCCGTGGCCGTGGCCGTGGCCGTGGCCGTGCCCGATCTCGAGAGCGTCCTTACGACTTCAGCATGCGATGCGAAGGCACGGTCGAGAGGCGGCGCGAGGGGGAGTCATCGGTCCTGAATCCGCTGACGGCCTCCTCCAGCGACGTCGCGATCGACGTCAGACGATCACCCTGCGCGACGGCCTGCTTGCTCGAGACGAGGACCTCCTGCGCGATGCGGCCGACCGCCTCCATGTTCCGTGCGATCTCGTCGGAGGCCAGCGCCTGTTCTTTCACGGCAGCGGTGGTGTCGGCGAAGACGGCGAGCACCTGACGGATTCCGACGATCGACTCGCCGATCAGCTTCGTGCCGTGCTCGACCTCGCGCCGGCCGGCGGCCATCGCTTCGAGAGCTTCTTCGGTCTGCGCGCGGCTCTGGCCGATCAGCTCGTCGATCTCTTTCGCGCTGCGATCGACGCGGGTCGCGAGCTGACCGACCGCGTCCGCGACCACGGTGAAGCCGCGTCCGTGCTCGCCCGCGTGGGCCGCCTCGATCGCGGCGTTCAAGGCGAGGAGCGACGTCTGATCGGCGATCTGGTGGATGGTGTCGACGATGGTGCCGATGCGCTTGCCGGTGTCGCCGAGGAGCGACATGCGGTGCGCCGCCTTCTCGACGGCGTCCCGGATCTGCTCCATGCGCTTGACCGCGTCTTCGATCTGCTGACCGGCGCGCATCGCGATCTCGTTCGCGCCCGCGGCCGATGAGGCGACCTGCTGGATCGAGGCCGACATCTCGGTCGTCGCCGCGCCCGTCGACTGCAGGCGCGTCGCTTGCTCGGCCGCGCCGTCGAGCACCGCGTGCGACGCGCCGCGGATCTCCTCACTCGACTGACCGACCTCGGCGGCGCGCGACTTCACCTCGGAGGCGAGGCGGCCGATCTGCGCGAACACCTCGTTGAGGTTCTTGCCGAGACGCCCGAGCTCGTCGTCGGTGGAGGAGTCGAGGCGCTGCGTCAGATCGCCGCCGCCCTTGGCGAGCGCTTCGGTCGCGTCGACGTAGCGCTCGATCGGGCGCGTGATCCAGCGCGCGAGCGCCCAACCACCGGCGAGCGCGGCGAGCGCGATGAGGAGGAAGTTGACCCCGGTCTCGAGGAGCCGCTTCTTCCTCTCGGCGTCGATCGTCGCGCGCGAGCGGAAGACGCCGACCTGGATGACGCGCGTGCACACGCCGCCGCACGCGTCCACGTCGCGGAGGTGCAGATCATGGGAGACGCCGAACAGGGTCACAGCGGCGGTGCCACCGCCCGTCCGGCTCAAGAGCGCTTGCTCGATCGCCGACCACGACGTCGTCGGACTCTCGCTCGCGAGCACGCGACCGTCCTTGACGAGGGTGAGCAGGATGTCGTCGGAGTGCGCCTTCGCGACGTGCTTGCGGAGGAGCGTCGAGAGCTTGCGCCCGATGATCATCACGCCCGTGGTCGACTTGGCGGTGCGATCGGCACCCGGCGCGTAGAAAGGCTCCGACGCGAGCTGATACGGCTCGCCCGCGAGATACTCGACGTCGTCCTGTACGGAGATGGCCTGCATCGACTCGCGGTATGCGCGGAGCTCCTTGAGCTTTGTCGCGTCGCCCGCGTGCACGTCGCGCGCGGCCACCACCCGCCCCTGCGCGTCGAGCACCGCGAGCAGATCGAGCTCGAGCGCCTTGTCGGCGTCGTCCGCGCGGCGCTCGAACGCCTTCGCGAACCCGGCGACATCGCCCTTCTGGAGGAGCGTCTCGAGCTCGGTGTCATCGGTCGCGACGTTGATCGCCGCGTACATCGCCTCGCCGGAGGTCTTGCGGAACGCGTCGAACTGCGCGCCGGCCTCGCGGAGCGGTCTCAGCGAGTCCGCGCCCTCCTTCGAGAGGGCGGCGCCCGTCGCGACGAACGAGAGTCCGAGCAACGAGAGGACGAGGGCGAGGACGCCGAGCTGGATCTTCCGACGAACGGTGAGGTTCACGAGCGCGCCGAGCCTATCATGTCCTCATCCACTCGGGCGCGACGCGAGAGGCGCGTCGAGGGCGTCGCGAAGCTGCCGCTGGAGCCGGTCCCAATCGCGCGCGAGCTGCGCCGCCACCACGAGCTGGAACTTGCACGCGAGCTCCGCGTTCGAGTGGAGCAGGTGCTCGAACGCCGCGCGGTTGAGGGACGCGGCCTTCACCTCGCCGATGGCGGTGCAGGTCGCGCTCCGACCGCCGCGATCGACGAGCGCGATGAGGCCGAACATCTCCCCGGCGCCGAGCTCCCGGGTGAGGGCCTTCTTCGGATCGCCCGAGCGCGTCACGCGCACCCGTCCTTCGAGGAGCACGTACGCGGCGTCCTGGATCGAGCGCCGGGTGTCCCCCTCGCGCATGAAGACGTGGCCGTCGTGATAGTCGTCGATGCTCATCGCGTGCGCGAGCGCTTCGAGCTCCGACCCATCGAGCTCGGCGAACCCCGGGACGGTCTTCAGCGCGGTGACCAGATCGTTCACGTCGCACCTCCCAGGCCGAAGAGCCGCGCGAGCGTGGCGGCGAGCCCCTTCTTCTTCTGTTCGACCTCGTGCTCGACCTCGAGATCCCCGGCGTGGGTGCCGGCGACCATCGCGGTGTTCGCGTGGCGAACCCGCGCGGCGAGATCTTCGATCAGCGCCAGCAAGAGGAGCGACGCGACCTTCGGGTGGCGCACGCGGAGCTCGCCGAGGGCGTCGTGCGAGAGACGGAGGAGCTGCGTCGGCTCGGTGGCCGTGGCGGTGGCAGCTGCGACGACGGGCTCGAACAGCGAGAGCTCCGCGATGACCCCTCCGGGCACGACGGTGCCGAGGGTCAGCGTCTTACCGGCGTGGGCGATCGTGAGGACGACGGCGCCGCGCGCAACCGCGAAGAGCGCGTCGGAGCGATCGCCTTCGCGGAGGAGCACGGCGCCCAGAGCGAGATCGACCGGGGTCATCGCGGCGACGAGCGTGGCGCGCGCCTCGCGATCCATGTGGGCAGCGAGCTTTTCGACCGCGGCATCGCCCTCGGAAGCGGCACGTTCCCCGGATCGGGGCCCTCGCACGTCGGAGCGATCCATCAGCGAGGCATACCCGAGCCGGCGCGTGCGCGTCGAGACCGGCGGCTCAGAGCGGGCCGCTGCGCGTCGAGAGCGCGCTCCGCGAGAGGGTCTCGCCGACGAAGGTCATCGAGACGACGCCGGAGAGGTTCGCCACGTCTCCGGCCTTGATCGCGACGTCCGCGCCCTTCGTCATGGGTACCCCGTTGAGCTCCGTGCCGCGGTCGGACACCGACCGGAGCATGAGTCCGTCCGGGCGACGCCGCAGCTCGAGGTGCCAGCGACTGAGCAGCACCGCCTTGTCCGGGTCGGGGTGTGAGACCACGAGATCGTTCGCAGGCGTGCCGTTCGCGTTGTTGCGCAGACGACCGATCGTGACGAGCTCCTTGTCTGGGATGATCAGCTCCGCGCCGGTCTCGGCGATGCGAATCGCGACGGGGAAGCGCGCGAGATCGCGCCACTCGTAGGCGAACACGGGCACCGGATCGGGGAACCCTTTCAGGCTGACCAGGGGCAACGCGCGGCAGCGTGCGCGCTCGGAGCTCCCGAGCTCGTGGAACGCGGAGCGCGTGAGACGGATCTCGCCGGCGGCCGCCGACGTCGTGACCCGCGAGCAGAAGTTCACCGCGTCGCCGCTGACCACGGAGCCGTCGGTCAGCACCTTGCCGAAGTGCAGCCCGGTGCGGATCGCCATGCGATGCGGCTCGGCGGTGTTCGCGTTGTCCGTCTGCACGTCGCGGTGGAGCGCCTCGAGCGCGTGCAGCGCCTGGTCGACGACGCCGAACGCGCAGAAGGCACCGTCGCCCGCCGTGTCGACGATGCGTCCGCCGTGCGCCGCGACGCTCGACTGGACGCGGTCGAGGTGCCGCTGGGCGAGGATACGCCCGGCCTCGTCGCCGTGCTGCGCGGTGTACGACGAGGATCCCACGACGTCGGAGAAGACGACGGCGAGCGACTTCTCGAAGCGCCGCGTGAGGACGTCCGAGAGCGTCCCCTGGAGCCGGATCAGCTCCGTCAGCCCGAGGGTCTCGAGGTCGATCGACGTCATCCTCTACCGCTGCCTGTCGCCATCACCTGTGGCCCATCACCCGAGGAACAGCCTCAGTGGCATTGCTCGGCGAAGCAATAGCCGCTCGCGCATTCCCCGCCGCGGATGCACGGTGCGCCGGCGGGGAGCTTCGCCTTCACGGAGGGAACGCTCGCCACCGGCGGGGTGGACGCGCTCGGCGGCGCCTTCGGTTTCGTGGTGCCGGCGGGAGGCGTCGTAGGTTTCGTCGTCGACGTGGTCGTCTGCGGAGTCGGGACGACGGTCGCGACGCTCGTCGGTGCGCTCGGCGCGGTCGTGCTCGCCACGTTCGCGGGTGTTTCGGCCGTGACCACCGGCGTCGACGGAGCGGCGCTCGTAGCCGGCGGTTTGTCGACGCGTGCTTCGTGCGGCGTCCAGCGGAGCGCCACGACGGCGGCCATGACGACGGAGATCCCGATCACCGACGCAATCGCCATGCGCTTGCGACCGACGCGGGTCTCGCTCGCGACGTGATTGGTCGTGGCGGACGGCGCGCCCGTCGGCGTCTCTGCGAGGTCGACCGAAGGCGTCACCCGCGCACCGGTCACGGCCGACTCGATCTCGATGGTCTCCTTCGGGATCTCCTTCGGGATGGACATCGGGACCAAGGTCTCGACCGCGAGCGCTTCGCGCAGCGCGTGGACCTGCGCGCCCACGCTCGGCCAACGCTCCTGTGCTTCGCGCGCGCACGAGCGGAGGAACCACGCGTCGAACCCTTCGCCGAGGTCCCGCGGTCCCGCGCCAGGGCGCTCCTTCTGCG
>JBKJQC010000377.1:0-4606 GCA_046593995.1 Polyangiales bacterium | reverse complement strand
CGCGGCGGTGGTGGTCGAACAACCATTGTCACTGCCCACGGCGATCGCCTTGCCGCTCGACAGCGCGGTCAGGGTCGCTCCGGCCCGAGTCTCGTTCATCGAGCCCGTCGCCGCGCTGGTCGAGGTCGCCGGGTCGAAGAGACGAGCGACCGAGCTGAGTGACGTGCTGATCCCGAGGACCTTGCCGGTCGAGAGCGTCACCATGACGCCGCGCACCACCGGGACGACGGTCCACATCGGATCGAGGAGCAGCGGGCGCGGGAGCGTCCGGTCCCAAGAGACCTGCACCGAACATGACTTGGAGCCGGCAGCCGTCGGCTTTCTCCCCCAGGGCCCGCGCGGATCCGTGTCGAACGCGCAGCCCTTCACTTCGATCTTGGCGTCGTGCTGCACGCCTTGCGCGTCGATGACGTACGGCCGCAGCATCGACACGCGGGGCGCGCCGAGGTCGTCGATCAGCTCGAACTGATCGCCGACGACGCGCACTCCACGAACGCCCTCTCCGAGCGTCACCTCGTATTCGACCTGCGAGCTCGCATTGGTCGCGTCGAAGTGCAGCCAATCCTCGGTGCCGCCGAGCGTCGCACGGTGAATCAGGTCAGCGCCGCTCGCGTGCGCGGCGGGATAGATGACGAGCCCGACCTCGTCCTCCGCTGCGACGGAGCGGACGTCCTTGAGCGTGACCGTCGCGTGCATCTTCGACTTCGCGTCGCGGATCATGAAGGCGCCGTCTGCGCGCGCCGGTAGCTCCACTTCGGCGTATCGGCCGTCGAGCTGCGCAGGGATCTCCGAGAACTGCGGGACGAGCGCCGACCCACGCCGCTCGAATCGCTGGAGCAGCGGATCGGCCTTCACCAGCGCGAAGCTCGTGTTCGCGAAACGCGCGCGAATCGCGCGGAGTCGCCCGAGTCCGTCACCACGGGGCGCCGCCTGTATCGTGTTGGTGGTGACGGACGGCGTTGATGCGTCGGTCGCAGTCTCGCTGGAGGTGCCGCCACAACCCGAGAGCACGAGCGCGATCGGTAGCCACCGTCGATGGCCGACGTTCGCACCCGTCACCCCACGCCCGATCGCATCCGGCATCTTTCCTCGCTCCCGCTTCGCGCGAATCGGCGTCGAATGCGGTAGAAAGGGTCAACCGAACGGTGTCCATTGTCCACCCGATTCGCCCAGGATCCTCGCCGAAACGCCGGCGGTGTTGGTCCGACACGAGACCCGTGCTTAGGTCCGCGCCGACATGAGCCGCATCTATCGCTCGCTCCCTCCCAAGGGCACCAAGGTCGGTATCGCGTTCTCCGGCGGCCTCGATACGCGCTGCGCGGTCGCTTGGCTCTCGCGACAAGGGCTCGACGTCCACTGCTACACGGCAGATCTCGCCCAGCCCGACTCGGACGACGTCTCGCAGATCCCTGCCGTCGCCCTCGAGCACGGCGCCAAGGCGGCGAAGGCGATCGACTGCCGTGAGTCGATGGCGCGTGAGGGCATCGTCGCGATCCAATGCGGCGCGTTCCACCTCTCGAGCGGAGGTCGCAAGTACTTCAACACCACGCCCCTCGGCCGCGCGGTCACCACCACCGCGATCGTCCGCACGATGCGCGACGACGGCGTGCACGTCTTCGGCGACGGATCGACCCACAAGGGGAACGACATCCAGCGCTTCTATCGCTACGGGATCCTGGTCGACCCCGAGCTGAAGATCTACAAGCCGTGGCTCGATCGCCAGTTCGTCGACGCGTTCGGCGGCCGCAAGGAGATGAGCGAGTACCTCGTCTCGGTCGGCATGCCGTACACGATGTCGACCGAGAAGGCGTACTCGACCGATGCCAACGTGCTCGGCGCGACGCACGAGGCGAAGGATCTCGAGCACCTCGACAAGGGCGTGCACATCGTCGATCCGATCATGGGCGTCGCCTTCTGGAAGGACGACGTGAAGATCGCGCGCGAGCGCGTCGAGGTGGTGTTCGAGCGCGGGATCCCGGTGTCGATCGCGGGCAAGCCGGTCGCGACGATGATCGACGTGCTCCTCGAGGCGAACCGCGTCGGCGGGCGGCACGGCCTCGGGATGAGCGATCAGATCGAGAACCGCGTGATAGAGGCGAAGAGCCGCGGCATCTACGAGGCGCCTGGCATGGCGCTCCTCCACATCTGCTACGAGCGCCTGCTCTCGGCGGTGCACAACGAGAACACGCTCGATCTCTACTTCACGCTCGGTCGTCGGCTCGGGCGCCTCCTCTACGAGGGGAAGTGGTTCGACCCCGAGGCGCTCATGCTGAAGGACGCCCTCGGCCGCTGGATCGCGCCCGCCGTGAGCGGCACCGTGGTCCTCGAGCTCCGTCGCGGTGAGGACTACTCGATCCTCGAGACACGTCCGGTCTACTCGGCGTATGCGCCGGAGAAGCTCTCGATGGAGCGCGTGGAGCACCCGGCGTTCACCCCCGAAGATCGCATCGGCGCGCTCGAGGTGCAGAGCCTGAATGTGACGGACAACCGCGCGTTCCTCTTGCACCACCTCGAGGCGGTGTCGGCGCTAGGCGGCGCAGAGTCGGCGCTGCGCGGCCTGCTCGGCACCGGCAAGGAGTGACGAGGTCGCATGAAGCGAAGAGGGCGCTCCTGCAACGCAGGGCGCCCTTCTCGACCGTGCACTCGACGTGACCCGAGAACGGATCTCGTTCTCAGCGCATCACTGGATGCACATCATGTCGGGCTTGGTGCAGATGTTCCTCAGCGGGTTGCAGCACACGAGGCCTTCGCCGCAGACGACGTCGCCGCACTTCACCCCGCCGGTCGACGGCTTCGCCTTCGTGAAGGTCTCCTTCAGCGTGCCGTCCTTCTTGCCGATGAAGAGCGAGGTCTTCGACGACTTGACGGTGTAGTCGCCGAGGATCTTCGAGAACTCGAGGGTCGGGCGATCGTACGACGCGAGGGTCAGCGTCGAGCCCTTGGTCAGCTTGTAGACGCCGCTCACTTCCATCGTCGCGCCGTCGCAGGGGGCGGTCACGCAGCGGAGGCCGGTGTCGATCGTCGCGTCGAAGCGCCGGCCGCGGAGCCCGCCGCCGAACGTCTCGGCGTAGTCGCGGGTGAACGTGATCGAGTAAATCGTGTTCCCGCCCGTCCACGTGCCGTAGAGCGCGCTGACGCCGATCGCGTCCTCGCTCTCGTCGATCGGACCGTCGCTCACGTCGCCGGACTGGACGGCGCAGCCCGCGAAGAGGGTCGAGGCGGAGGCGAGGAGGACGGCGTAGAGGGCGTTGCGCATGGGGGAATCTCCTGGAAATACCGGGAAGGGATGTTGAAGGCCCGTGTCCTACATCATCCCCCCTCTGCGCACAAGGCGGTGCGCCCCCTCGCGATGCTGCGCGATGGCCGATGCGGCCTAGACTGAGCGCCCATGTCTTCGCTTCGTCGCGCCGTGCGCTCGCGGCTCCTGCTCCTCGCTCCACTCCTCGCCTCGTGCGCCGTCGATCACGCCACCGTCGACGAGCTCGCGGTCGCGCAGTCGCCGCTCTGGTCCTCGCTCGGGAACATGTCGTCGCCGCGGTTCTACGCGGCGGCGGTGCCGTATACGAGCGGCTCGCCGTACATCCTCGTGCTCGGAGGTCGCGCGACGACGAGCCCGCTGGGCAGCGTGGTGAGCACGAGCGAGCTCTACGACGTCAAGACGAAGAGCTTCTTCGGCCCGGGCGCGTCGATGGGCACCGCTCGCTACCAGCACAGCGCAACGCTCCTGCCGAACGGCAAGGTGCTGATCGCCGGTGGTCGATCGGCGGCGGACGCGATGCTCTCGACGACCGAGCTCCTCGACCTCGTCACGAGTCAACGCACGGTCGGTCCCACGATGAGCACCGCCCGCGCGCGGCACCTCGCGCTCACGCTGCAGAACGGTCGCGTGATGCTCCTCGGCGGAGATGCCACGACCGCGACCGCCGGCATGTACTCCGTCGACGTCTACGATCCGAACACGAACAGCTTCACGGTGACGTCGACGAGCGAGTCGCACGCAAACGGCGGAGCGACGGTCATGCCGAACGGCTCGGTCCTCGTCGCGAGTGGCCGGCTCGGCACGGGCAACTCGTACACATCGTACTCCGAGCTCTGGAGCCCCTCGACGGGCGCGTGGTCGTACGCCGGCGCGGTGGTCACGCCCCGGATCCACGCCTCCCTCGGGATCGTGAGCGGCAACGCCGTCCTCGCCGGCGGTTACAACGGGTCGACGCTCGCGACGGTCGAGACGTTCAGTGGCTCCTCGTGGGGGACCGCGCCGTTTCCGCCGCCGGTCGCGCTGCACAGCGCGGCGGTGATCGGCTACGGGACGGGGCGCACGGTGGCGATCGGCGGCGTCGGCTACGACTCGTCGGGAACGGGGAACGGCACCGCGACCAACCAGGTCCTCGTCTTCGAGAACTTCGCCTGGACGACCGAGGGGATGAGCGCGAGGCGCCGCGGCCACGTCGCCGTGAAGACGCAGAACGGCGAGATCTTCGTCGCCGGCGGGACCTCCGGTGACGCCAGCGGACCGTTTCTCTCGACGGCGGAGCTCTACGTGCCGACGCCCGCGGCCAACGGCAAGTCGTGCGGGTTCGCAGTCGAGTGCGTCTCGAACCAGTGT
>JBKJQC010000189.1:0-6333 GCA_046593995.1 Polyangiales bacterium | reverse complement strand
CGAACCTGCTCGCGGGGCGCGTGCGCACCGTGACGCACCGTGACGACGCATCCCTGCACCGCGCACGAGCTCGGCAAGGCATCGGCTTACGCACTCCGCGCGGACCAGACCCCACTGCCCATCGCGGAGATTCATGCCGCATCGAGCACGGCGCTATTCCTGTGCAATCTCGGGAGGTGCAAGCGTCACAGACGAAGGGCGCGCACGAACGCGCAACGGCTGTACCATGGCCGTCGTTGTTCAAAGTTGCGTGAGGAGGCGTGGCAATGTCCAAGGCGAAGGATGTCTCGAAGAAGCCGGCGTCGAAGTCGAAGTTCACTGCGCACGAGCGACAGCAGATGTGCACCCTGGCATGGATCGCTGGCGCCGCCGTCTCCGTGACCGATCAGGTCGGAGGGGTCAAAGCCGAGGCGAGGGAAGTGGAAGCCCTTCGCAGCGCGGTCACCAAGTGCTTCACGCTGTACCAGGCCAAGACCAGCGAGAACTTCTCCACCGAAGAGCCCTCCACGTTCGATTTCGACAAGGCCGAGTCGCTGCTCGCCCCGTTGGCGCAGGAAGTCGTGGCGATGCTCGAACAGAAGGACACCCCCGAGAACATCGACCAGTACAAGAGAGGCGTCCTCGACGTGGCGTGCCAAGTCGCGGCGGCATACGGCGCGGGGTTCCTCGGTCGGGGCGACGCCGTGAGCGCGGCCGAGACCGCGATGATCGACAAGGTCGCGCACGCGCTCAAGGCCACGCACCTCGTCGAGTCCGTGAAGGCCGACGCAGTGGTCAAGAAGACCAAGTAGCCCCGAGAAGCCGTCTCGGGCCCGCGTCCCCGAGCGATCACCGCAAGAGGTAGAGCACGACCATCTCGGAGAGCTCGTCGGCCAGCGCTCCGTTCTCGAGCTGCGTCGGGTAGTCGCGCGCCGCGGTGCGCCACCATCGCGATGACCGTCTTCACGACGAGGTCCGCGGCGAAGGCGACTCTAGAATTGTACGTCGCCCTCTTCCCAGACGGCACGGCCATTCACTTCTGGCGCGATCTCGACGGCACGTGCGAGAGCACCGCGCGCCTCTCGCCGCAGGACGCCGACGCCTCTCGTCGCCTGGTGAACACCTGGGCGCCCGTCGCGCCCTTGTTCCTCGATCTCTTCAACCTCTTCAACTCGCCCGCGTCGATCTCCGGCGCCGCTGCGCGCACCCCCGCGGCATGGAGCCCGCCTTCACCAGGCGACGCGCGCGCGGGATTCGTCGCACGGACGAGCTCGGGGCTGATCACACACCAAGCACACGGACCGCCGGAAAGAAGGCGCGGAGCCTCTCGAGGTCGTGCACGTCGCTCGTGAGGACGACGCCGCCGCGACGCGCCGCCGAGGCCATTACGATGGCGTCGACCGCCGTGGCGCCCTTCACGGCAGCGAGCGCCTCACCGGCGCTCTTCGCGATCTCCGGGGTGAGGTGTTCGATGATCACGCTCTCGACGATGTCGTCGCGCACGTCGGTGCGCCCGCGCCACCACTCGGCGACGACGGCGGCGGGCACGGTGATGTCCTCCGAGCGGCGCAGCGAGTTCTGGAAGAACTCGACGACGCGCCTCTTGCTTCGCTCGAGGGCGATCAGCGCGCCGGTATCGAACGTGATCACGCGGCCCGCCTGCGGCGACCCTTCTTCAGCGCGCTCGCCGTGGAGGGGGCGTCGAGCTCCGCGTCCAGCTCGGCGGCTCGCTCGCCGCTGAGCGGAGCGGCTTCCAGGCGCTTCAACAGTCGGTGGGCGGCCTCTTCCCGACGAAGCTTCGCTGCGGCGTCGGCGATCGCTGCCGAGAGGTTGCCACCGTGGAGCCGGGCGGCGCGTGCTCGCAGCGTGCGTAGATCATCCTTGGTGATCGCGATGCTGACCTTGGTCGTCTCGACGTCGCGCCGCTTCGGCATGCCCCTACCATAGTAGGAAGAAGCGGAGCACGCCACTCCCGCTCCGACACCCGAAGCGCAGCATCGAAGCGCCGTCGTGACGCCGGCGCGGTGCTCAACCGGACCGCCGACGCTCCGCGCGACATCGGCCAGCGCACGCATCGCGGTGTCGAACATCGGCAGGCCGTATCTGTCGATCACGGCATGTGGAACTGCCATCGCGATCAGCACGGCGTCCGCGGGCAACCTGCGGTCGAGCGCGCGTCGGCTCTGGAGCTCCGTGTCCGCATCGAGATCCGCGTGCTCGAGGAGCAGCTGCCGATAGCGGGAGAGCCGGATCGCGGTGCGCACGCGCGCCCGCAGATCTGCGCCCGAGAAGGGCTTCGCCACGTAGTCGATCGCACCGGCGGCGAGGGCCTTGAGCCGGACGGGCGAGTCGAGCGTCCCTGTGAGGATGATCACGGGGATCGCCGCGGTCACCGGATCACGCTTCAGCGCGCGGCAGACGTCGAGCCCGCTCTCGGCGCCGAGATCGAGATCGAGCACGATCGCCGAGGGCGACAGCCTCTTCGCCGCGGCGAGCGCCTGCTGGGCGTTGCTCGCGTGGACGGTGTCCACGTCGTCTTGGCGGAGGTGGATGTCGACCAGCTCCTGGATGTCGACCGAGTCGTCGACGACGAGCACCGACGGCTTCATCTCTCGTTCTCCTTCTTCGAACGTAGCGACGCGCACGTCGCGATCAGCTCCTCGACGAGGGGGCGAGCCTCGTGGACAGAACCCGCGCCGAGGGCGAGCTCGGCGCGCCCTGCGGCATTTGCGGATCATGCAGGTGCGGGTTCGGGCTTCGGGCATGGATGCGGAGGGGTGAGACGCTCCCGTCGACCGCGCGTCGCGCCGATCGAGCGCGGGAGTGCCACCGTAGCGCACCACGCTTGGAGGCGGATTCGGTTCCGCGCGGAGTCCATGGTATCGGCGTTTTTCGGAGTCGCGTCGGCACCATGCAAGAGAACCTCGAACAACTCCTCGCCGATGGCGTCATCGACGAGGTCCTCGGTCGCCTGAAGAGCGGCAAGGAGGCGGACGTCTTCCTGGTTCGCCACCGCGGCGAGGTCGTGGCGGCGAAGGTCTACAAGGACCGCGATCAGCGCAACTTCAAGAACAACGCCGTCTACAAAGAGGGGCGGCAGATCCGCAACAGCCGGACGCGCCGCGCGGTCGAGAAGGGGAGCAAGTTCGGACAGCGCGAGGCCGAGGACTCGTGGAAGTCCGCTGAGGCCGACACGCTCTACCGACTCCACGCAGAGGGCGTCCGCGTCCCCACGCCGAAGATGTTCTACGAGGGCGTGCTCTTGATGCAGCTCGTGACGACGGCCGATGGGCAGCCCGCCGCCCGCCTGATCGACGCCCCGATCCCGACCGAGGCTGCGCGCGCCATCTACCTCGACCTGCGTCGCGCGTTGATCGGGATGCTCTGCTGCGATCTCATCCACGGCGATCTCTCCCCCTACAACGTGCTCCTCGGCGAAGCCGGCGCGACGATCATCGACTTCCCGCAGACGATGTCGGCCGCCCACAACAACCGCGCGGAGCACTTCTTCCGTCGGGACTTCGACAACATCCACCGCTTCCTCGCGGGCATCGATCGCTCGCTCCAGGCGCTGCACGGCGACGGACAGGAGATCTGGCGCGCGTACGTGCGGCGCGAGCTCACGCCGGACTTCGTCCCGTCGCCGAACGTGGGTCGCAGCGCCTTCCAACGCGCGACGCTTCCCCCCGCACAGCAGCGTCCGAGCCCGCAGCAGGTCGCGCGGCCGGTGCACGCCGGCGCCGGATTCCCGCGCCCGCGCGTCGCCTCTTCGCACCCCGTCGTCCAGCAGCCGGTGGTCCAGCACCGCGGGGCGAAGCGCGTCGTCGTGCCCGAGGTCGTCTACATGCGACGTCCCGGCGGCGGCGGTCCGCAGACGGCCGACCCGAACGCGCATCCGAATGCGGAGGCGAGCCCGCGCATCGCCGAGCCCCAGCGCGCACCGCGACCTCCGCCTCCCGCCCAGCAGCACCGCCCGCAGCACCGCGTCCCACACTCTCCGCCCATCGCGGCGCAGCCCGAGGTCGAGGTCCGCGACGGGAGCGAGCGGAAGGGGCCGCGTCGTCGCCGCCGTGGGCGTCGGCCGGACTGAGGGGATCCGGCGATTCATGCCGTCGATCACTCTTCCCGACGAGACGCTCGACGACGAGGCACGCTCGTCGCGCGGCGGCGCCGCACGTCGCGAGCCGCTCTTGGTCGTCGTGCTCCAATCGGACGATCCGTTCGCCGGGGGTGCTTCCCACGCGCTCGGGGACCTCGCCGAGGTCACGCTCGGCCGGGGTCAGGAGCGGTCACATCGACGCGAGATCGTCGATGGCATCGAGTCGCTCCGGCTGACCTTCATCGCGCCGGCGATGTCGGCACGCCACGCGCGGCTCGTTCGGCGCGAGGGCGCTTGGATCGTGGAAGATCTCGGCTCCCGCAACGGCACGTTCGTCAACGGCCTGCGGACGCAGCGCGCCACGCTGCGCGAAGGCGACCTCGTCGAGACCGGACGCGTCGCCATGCTGTTCCGCGAGTCCGCGCTCCTCGAGGCGACAACGGCTCGCGACCTCGTGATCGACAATCCCGATGACGGGACGGTCGGGCTCGCTACGCTGGTCCCCGAGCTGCGACGGCGGTTCGACGAGCTGCGACGGATCGCGCGCGCGGACGTGCCCGTGCTGTTGCTCGGGGAGACCGGCACCGGCAAGGAGGTCCTCGCCCGCGCGGTCCACGAGCTGTCGGGGAGGAGTGGGCGATACCTCGCGGTGAACTGCGGCGCGCTACCGCGCGAGCTCCTCGAGGCGCAGCTCTTCGGCCACGTGCGCGGCGCGTTCTCCGGCGCGCTCCGTGACGAGCCCGGCCTCGTGCGTAGCGCGGACGGCGGCACGCTGATGCTCGACGAGATCGGAGATCTGCCGCCGAACGCGCAGGCCGCGCTCCTCCGCGTACTGCAGGAGCGCGAAGTGCAGCCGGTGGGTGCCACGCGCGCCGTCCCCGTCGACGTGCGCTTCGTCGCCGCGACGCACCACTCGCTCGCGGACGACGCTGCGAGCGGCGACTTTCGCAGCGATCTCTACGCCAGGCTCGCGGGGTGGTCGATGACGCTGCCGCCGCTCCGCGAACGGCGCGACGACCTTGGTCTGATGGTCGCGAGCCTGCTCTCGGAGCTGTCCGCCACCGACGTGCGCCTCTCGGCGGAGACCGGCCGCGCGCTCCTCCTCTACGACTGGCCGCGCAACGTGCGCGAGCTCCGCCACTCGCTCGCGGCGGCGCTCGCGCTCGCGACCGACGGCGTGCTGCGCGTCGAGCACCTGCCACCCGCGCTCGCCGCTCTCGCTCCGAAGAAGCCGCCGTCGGAGTACCCGTCGGTCCTCCCGCCCGCGGTGACCGCCGAGACCGTGCTCGGCGACGAGGACGCGCGCCTCCGCGACGCCATCATCGGGCATCTGCGCGACCACCAGGGCAACGTCACCCAGGTGGCTCGCGCGATGAACAAGGCAGCGATGCAGGTCTACCGTTGGATGCGACGGTTCGGGTTGAATCCCGACGACTACCGATGACCGGCCCGGCTCAGGGGTGTGCGGTGCGGATCGGCTCGACGCGTTCGATCTGCTGACGGAGCTCCTCGTGGAACTCGTGGAAGACGCTCGTCGTCGGCCAGCTCGGCGCGCCGCGGATCGCGCGGCGTGCGCCCTTCGTGTCGCCTTCCTCGATCGCGACGACCGCCGCCGCATAGGAGAATGCCCAGTGGAAGAGCGGGCTCGACTTCGCCGCGGCGAGCAGCACCTGCCGATCGCCGGGGCGAGCCGTGCGCGCAAAGGCACGTGCGAGCGCGCCGAGGCCGAGGTGCAGCGCCGCGATGCGGCGACGGAGGAAGATCCCGACGGGGGGTAGGGGGAGCGCCTGGAGCTCGGTCGCGATGCGCACGGCGCGTTCGCGATCACCGTCGAAGCTCTCGAGGAGCGTGTCGACGATCCGACGCTGCTCCTCGGCAGCACTCCACGCCTCCCCCTTCTGCGCTCGACGCACGGCTTCGCGGGCTTGATCCGTCCAGCCGTTCGCGGCGTACGCGGTGGCGACCAACAGCGGCTGCATCGTCTCCGGGTACGGCGTCGTCGCGAGCACCGGAGCCCATGCTTCGAGCACCTCCGGCACGTTGCCGCGCAGCAGCAACGCACGCTGCCGTCTCCGCTGGATGGCGAGCGGCACGATCCAGATCAGCGCGATGAGCGCGAGCGGGATCGCGTAGCGCGGCTCTCGCGCGATGAGTCGGATGACCACCGCCGCCCAGAGGGCGGAGAGCACGAAGGGGAGATAGGTCCCGACGAGCAGGCGCAGCGCTCCGGGTGGGCGAGGGGCTGTGCCCTCCCG
>JBKJQC010001248.1:0-3961 GCA_046593995.1 Polyangiales bacterium | reverse complement strand
TCCAGCGCGCGTGCGTCGACCACGAGCGCGAGGCGAAGACGGTCGACGTCCTCGGAGCGGTCGCACCACCGCGAGCCGGAAGAGCGACGCCACCGCTCCGAGGACGTCGACCGTCTTCGCCTCGCGCTCGTGGTCGACGCACGCGCGCTGGAGATCCTGGAGGAAGCGCCCCTCGATCGACCACGCGGGGAGCGGTGCGCGCCGCGCGATGCGCACGACCGACTCGAGCGCGGTGACGAGCGACGCCTCGAAGTCACCATCGGTTCCGACGGCGTGGCGCACGCGGCGGCAGAGCGCCGCGATGTCGTCGCACGGATCCTCGGCGTGGAGCGCAGCGCGGACGACGTTGCCCGACGCGCGCGCCGCGGCGATCAGCTCCGGCGCGCTCGGACGGGACACGGGCGGTCGCGAGGCGAGCGGCACCACGAGCGACGAGAGCGGCGGTGGCGGCCGCACCCCGTCTGGCCTGCATCGCTCGTAGATGGCGCGCGCGTCGACGTCCTCCGCGAGGACCTTCACGGCAAGCTCGCGATCGAGCGTGGGGAACGTCTCCTCGATGGCCTCCCCCTCGAAGAACTCGATGGCCTCCCCCTCGAAGAACTCGAGCTCGAGGAACGTCGCCGCGAACTCGATGAAGGTCTCGATCTCGTCGCAGTTGGGCAGGAGCAGCTCGTCCTGCCGGAGGACGGCGCGGATCTCGTCGAACGTGGTCTGCCCGATGCGATGCACGCGCGCGCGGACCTCGGCGAGCCCGAGCGCGCCCGACGCGCGGCGCTCCTCGAGGGCGAGGTGGATGCGCGCGTGGAAGACGCTGCGCCACAGATCGCGCAGCCTGCCGGTGTCGTCGTTCTTCCGCGTCGCCTCCGCCCGGGCGAGGAGGATGACGTGGGCAGGAAGATCCTCGACGTAGCCTCGCTCGCGAGCCGTGGTGAGCGACTCGAAGCTCGTCCGATCGACCCAATAACAGCGTCCGTGCGGCACCTGGATACCCGAGGTACGCACTCCGCGCTGTTGCCGGAGCACGCGGCGGACGATGCGGGGCTCGACGACGCAGGCGGCCGGGTCCGCTCTCCGGATCGCGCGCTCGGGGTCCATTCCGCGCGATGATAGGTCGTGGGATGCTCTCCGCGATGCGTCTCGGACTCTGCCTCCGATCTACCCCGTGAGCGGCTTGCTCGCGACTGCCGTACTCCTGCTCGCCTGCTCGTCGAAGGATGCGCCAGCGACCGTCGCGGACGCCGCCGAGGACGAAGGGGTGGAGGACGCCGCGCCGCCGCCGGTCGATCCGGCGCTCTTCGACTGCCGTGCGACCAAGTCCCCGGCCCGGCGCTCCACCATCCCCGAGGCCTGCCTCCGCGATCCGACGTGCAAGACCCGTCTCGTCTCGGGGCACCGTGGCGCCGGCGGCGATCTCGGGCGCATCGCCCCGGAGGACACGCTCGCCGCCTATCGCGCCGCGATCGTCATGGGCATCGACCTGGTCGAGACCGATCCGCGTCCGACGAAGGACGGCGTGATGATCAACATGCACGACCCCGATCTCGACCGGACGACCAACGGCTCCGGACCGGCGAGCGAGAAGACCTACGCGGAGATCGAGAAGCTCACCCTCGAGAACACCCTCGGCCTCGCCGGGGACTACAGCTGCGAGAAGATCCCCACCCTGCGTCAGATCCTCGAGCTCTGTCGCGGGCGCGCCTTGGTGCTCGTCGACGCGAACAAGAGCGACCGCGTCGATCTGATGGTCAAGGACATCCAGGAGACGAACACGCTCGACTGGGCGGTGTTCGACACCTCGCAGCTCGAGAAGATCGATCAGGCGCTCGTGCTCGAACCGAAGCTCATGATCATGCCCCGGATCCGCGCCGAGTCGGAGGCCGCGCCGGTGATGGAGCGGTACAAGACCCACGTCCCGGTGTTCGTCGAAGTGGCGGAAGCGCTCTTCCCCAGGGGCGCGGACGTGATACACGCCGGCGGTAGCCGCGTGTTCACCGACGTCTTCCTCACCGACGTGGGGGTCAAGCTCGGATCTTCTCCGAGCAAGTACCTCGAGATCTACGACAAGGGCGCGGAGGTCCTGCAAACCGACCTCCCCGACCTCGTGACCACCGCGCTCGGCAGGGATCCGACGCCATGACTTCTCCCAGCTCACCCATCGTGCGCGTGACCGGCGACCTCGAGTCGGGGAACGTCGTCGTCCACGACGACGGAGATCCGCGCGCGATCCGCCTCGGCCTCAGACCGGACGAAAACGCGCCCGACTTCCGCCAGTGGTTCCACTTCCGCGTCGACGGCGCGCGCGGTCGGGAGCTCGGCTTCCAACTCGACGTCGAGGACGCGACCTACGCGGACGCCTTCCAGGGGTACGACGTCTGCACCTCGTACGATCTCGAGCGCTGGTTCCGCACCCCGACGACGCTCGTGGACGACGTGCTCCGCTTCGAGCTCGAGCCCGCGCACGATCGCGTCTACTTCGCGTACTTCGCTCCGTACGGAGAGGCGCGCCGCCACCAGGTGCTCCAGCACGCCGCGCGCTCCGGGCTCGCGCGCGTCGCCTCGCTCGGCCGAACGGTGCTCGATCGATCGATCCACGTGGTCACTGTCGGCGAGCCCGATCCGGTGCACTGGCCGGACAAGCGAACGATCTGGGTCGTCGCGCGCCAGCATCCCGGCGAGTCGATGGCCGAGTGGCTCGCCGAAGGGCTGCTCGGGAAGCTGCTCGATCCGAAGGATCCGATCGCCCAGATGCTCCGCGAGCACACGGTGATCCACGTGGTCGCGAACGCCAACCCCGATGGCAGCGCGCTCGGCAACATGCGCGCGAACGCCGCCGGCGAGGACCTCAATCGCGCCTGGCTCGACCCCGACGAGGCGCACTCTCCCGAGGTGCTCGCGATCCGCAGCGCGATGCTCGCGACCGGGTGCGATCTGTTCCTCGACGTCCACGGCGACGAGCGGAACCCCTTCTGCTTCCTCGCCGGGTGCGAGGGGAATCCGGGGTACGACGAGCGCCTGAGCGCGCTCGAAGAGTGCTTCGAGCAGGCGCTCGTCCGCGACGACGACGACTTCCAGGACGAGTACGGATACGTTCGCGACGAGCCGGGCGGCGGCGATCTACGCACCGCGGGCAACTGGGCCGGGCAGACGTTCGAGTGCCTCTCCTACACGTTGGAGATGCCGTTCAAGGACGCGGCGAACCGCCCCGATCCCGAGTCAGGATGGAGCCCCGATCGCGCGAAGCGGCTCGGGGCGGCGGTGGTCGAAGCGATCGCCGAAGTCGTCGACGTGCTCCGCTGAATTCAGCTCCGCGCGGCGAACACCTTGCACGAGCCGGCGGGTGAGATCGGCCCTGCGAGTACCTTGCACCCACCGCACTGCCCGTCCGCTTTCGCCTCGACCCACTGCACGCATTTCTCGCATGCGCGGTCGGGCGTTCCGGCGCGATCCTGATACGAGAGCACCGTGCGCGCGTTCATCGCTTCGGCCGACAGGCCCTGCACGTCGGTGCACGTCGGGATGGTGCGGGACCTCTTGCATCCCACGACGATCGAGCTCGTGATGGCAGCGCCGCCGAGCAGCGCGTCTCGTCGAGATACGGTTCGCGGCATGGTCGTCCCCGATGTTGGCAACCGTCACGACCTCGGTCCACCGCGAAGTCGCTGCACGATCGAGAGCGCGACGAGCGCCGCCATCGCGAGCGGCGCGTCTCCCGAGCGCCGCGACGATCCGGAGCCCCCGCCGACGCTGCATCCCTTCGCGGGGAACACCGTCGGCGCCCCGCCCGCTTCGTTGGTGGCGTCGCTCGGATCGCTGTCGGGGTCGAACGAGCCGGTGTCGAACGAGCCGGTGTCCTCGACGCTGGTGTCGAAGGAGCCGGTGTCGAACGAGCCGGTGTCCTCGACGCTGGTGTCGAACGAGCTGGTGTCGAACGAGCCGGTGTCGGGGACGCCGGTGTCCGGCG
>JBKJQC010001022.1:0-4634 GCA_046593995.1 Polyangiales bacterium | reverse complement strand
GCTCGCACTCCGCGGTAGGCCGAGGAACCGAAGTGTCCGTCCCCGCACCGAAGAAGAAGATCCGCAAACAGGCACGCGCGTCCGGAGCTCACGGAGCAGGCGCGCGCCCTTCCTTCTTGTGGCCGGTCTCTGCGCTCGTCGTGGGCATGGGCTCCGCGGGCTTCGTCATGAGCACGACCCTCGGTGCGTGCGGCAAGGCCGGAGAGCCGCCGCAGCCGATCCACACGCAAGGCTCGGCGATCGCGCCCGGCCTTGCCGCACGCACCGAGGGTCGTGCTCATGACGAACCCCGCGGAACCCATGCCCACGACGAGCGCAGAGAGCGGCCACAAGAACGACGGCCGCGCGCCCGCTCCGGACGTGCGCGTCTGCTTGCGGGGCTTCTTCTTCGGAGCGGGGACGGACACTTCGGTTCCTCGGCCTACCGCGGAGTGCGAGCCGCGGGCCAACTCTTGTTCGCGGCCGACGTCGAGCGGCGCGCCGAGTCTTGCCACTGCGCCCAGCGCATTTCCAGGCGGAGCACGCGCTGCGGCAGGGGTGAGGGACGACTCCGGCCGGACACACGCGTGTTTCGCCGGCCTCTCCGAGTGAGCACGCGCACCTACGGAAGAGCCCGAATGGATATGCGTCGTCGCGCGAGCTACGTTGGGGGCGTCCGTGTCGAAGGGTGACGTCTGAGGATGCGCAAGCAGGGGGGCCTGACCGAAGCTCGCGAGGTGTTGCGTCGCCGCATCGCCGCGCCCGCGCCCCTCGTGTGGGCGCTCGTGGCCGACACCAATCGCTTCGACCGCGCCGCCGGCCTCGCAGCGGGCGTCTACCGCTGGAAGGACCTGGCCGACGGGACGCGCGAGCGTGTCGCGACGGCGAAGCAAGCCGGGTTCGCGATCGAGTGGGTCGAGCCCGCGTACGACTGGCTCGAAGGGCGCTTCGTGCGCGGCGCGCGACGCTTCACCGCGGGCCCGCCGAAGGCCGGCGGCTTCTCGGTCGAGCTGATGCGCGATCCCGACGCGCCCGAGACGTCGACGATCGTCGAGGCCAACGCGTGGGTCGCGGGGTCGGGCTTCCTCGGGTTCGTCGCGCGCACGATCATGCGGCCGAAGTTCAAGGCCGCGCTCCGCAAGTACCTCGAGTCGATCGAGGAGATCCTCGCGCGCGCGAACGTGAGCTACACGTGGAAGGACGAGCCCCCGGCGGCCGCCGCGAGGCGCGCGCTGCTCGTGAGCGTGACCGACGAGGTCACCTCCGGCACGCGCACTCCGAACCGCGCGGCGGACTTCGACTTCCGCGCGCGGAAGTTCGCGAGCGCGCCGGTCGACGAGAAGGTGCGCGAGAAGCTGCTCGAGCACCTCCGCAGTCGTCCCGACGAAGAGGTGAGCGCGATCCGCCCGTTCGAGGTCGCGCGCGCCTGGAACGAGGACAAGCGCGAGGTGCTGCGCGCGTTCCTCCACGCCGCGCGCGCCGGGCTCGTCGAGCTGCGCTGGCAGATCAACTGCCCATCGTGCCGCGTCGGCGCGCAGACGGCCGACTCGCTCGGCGACGTCGCGCGCACCGCGCACTGCGACGCGTGCAACATCGGCTACGACCTCGACTTCGGCGAGCACGTCGAGGCGCTGTTCAAGATCTCCCCCTCGATCCGCACCGTGGAGACGGCCGTCTATTGCGCCTCGTCGCCGTGGTTCCGCCCGCACGTCTACGGCCAGGTGACCGTGGCGCCGGGCGAGACGATCACACGCCCGACGGCGCTCCCCCCGGGAAGCCTCCTCGTGCGCACGCTGCGACCGGGCAAGCGCGGCATGCTCGAGAGCGACACGACCGCACCGGCGACGCTGCGGGTGGTGCTCGAGGACGGAGGCGTGACGCTCACCCGCGAGGGCGAGGTCGACATCGGCGCGGACACGACGCTGCACATCGAGAACCGCTCCTCACGCGCCGAGACGATGCTCATCGAGCGCAGCGGCTGGAGCGCGGACATCGTGCTCGGCTCGGTCATCTCGACCTTCCCCGACTTCCTCGATCTCTTCGCGACCGAGGCACCGGCCGCGGGCGTCGAGCTCACGGTGTCGTCGATGACGCTCCTCTTCTCGGACCTCACAGGGTCGACCGCGCTCTACGAGCGGGTCGGCGACGCGCGCGCGTTCGCCATCGTCGAGCAGCACTTCCGCGACATGATGCGCGCCATCGCGCAGCACGACGGCGCGATCGTGAAGACCATGGGAGACGCGGTGATGGCGACCTTCGCGTCGCCGGCGGACGCGCTGCGTGCAGCCATCGTGATGGTCTCCGAGTGCGAGCGCGCCCACGGAGATCTCGGTCTGCACGTGAAGGTCGGCCTCCACGAGGGCCCGTGCCTCGCCGTCCGCGCGAACGACAGACTCGACTTCTTCGGCACCACCGTGAACGTCGCGGCGCGCCTGCAGGCGCAGGCGCACGGGAGCGAGGTGGTGATCGCCGCGCCGCTCCTCGAGCACGCCGAGATCGCGCGCATCGTGCACGAGTTCGCGCCCCCGCTCCGCCACTTCGAGGCCAGCCTCAAGGGCATCAAGGAGATCGCCCACCTCGTCGGCATCAACGCGAGCGGCAAGGCGAAACGGAAGGATCCGGGAGCTGCGGAGGTCTCGCTCGACGTGGAAAAGGTCGCAGAGGCGCCGCCATCATGATCAAAACCGTCTACGACGATCCCTACCTCCGCGCGGAGCTCGAGCCCCGCGATCTCGTCCTGCGCGTCGCGCGCACCGCGAAGCCGTTCGAAAATCTCGCGCTCGCGGAGACGTCTCACCGAAGCCTCGCAGAGGCCTCGAGCGCGCTCCCGAAAGGCGTCCGCATGCTGCTCGATCTCCGCGATGCGCCGTCGCGAAACGATCCCGAGTTCGAGGCGGTGATCGCGCGCCACCGTCGCCCGATCTTCGAAGGCTGCCGCAAGGTCGCCGTCCTGGTGAAGACTGCGGTCGGCAAGCTGCACGTCACGCGCATGCACCACGACGAGCGCGAGCCGGCGCGCGTCCAGGTCTTCGACGACGAGGACCGCGCGTTCGAGTGGCTCCTCGCCTGAGGTCGACCCATCGACCCATCGACCTCTTGCGGCGCGGGCGTCGCGGGGACACCTCGACGCGGCCATGACGGTCGAAGGATCCCCGGAATCCGGCTCGAAGAAGTCGGAGAAGCAGGCGTCGCAGTCGGAGGAGGCGAGCCCGCCGGTCGAGGAGACCGCGGAGACCGCGGAGACCGCGAAGGCGGACGTCGTCCCCGAGCCCGAGGCCGAGGCGACGCGAGCTCGCGCAAAGAAGGCCGCGCCGGCGCAGAAGCCGCGCAAGGCTCCCGCTCCGCCGCCGGAAGCCACCCCGATGCGCTCGTCGAACGTGCGTGACCTCGCGAAGAAGCTCGCGCTCCTCGCGATCCCCTTCGTCCTCCTCTATCTCGTGCTCGTCGCGAGGTCGCGCGGGCCGGTGCGTTTCGAGCGCGGCGTCGAGCTCGTCTCGATCACGGCGCCACAGATGGCCGCCCCGGGCGCGACGATGCCGATCGATCTGCGCTTCTCGGCCGAGCAGGCGATTAAGCCCGACGACGCGATCTTCCTCCACATCGAGGCCCAGGGGCCGGGGGCCGATCGCAACTGCCGCATCGTCGCCGATCGGCCGGCACCGGAGGCGCTCCACCGCGCGTGGGTCGGGCCGGGGCCCGTCGTGCACCACATCGACGTGCCGGTTCCGGCGTCGTGTCAGCCGGGGGAGTTCCGCGTCTACACCGGCCTGTGGAACATGACGACGAGCGATCGCTACCGCCTGCTCGATCCGCAGACGCTCGACGAGCGGCTCCACGTGAGCGATCTCGAGATCATCGCGGGCGAGGGCGCCGGCGAGGCGAAGACCCGCGACGCGTCGGCGGTGAAGCTCGACATGAAGCTCGCGCTCTTCATGCCGTTCGGGCAGTGGCTCCTCGGGATCGCGGTCGCGGCGATCCTCGCGGTCCTCTTCGCGCAGCGCGTCCGCGAACGCGAAGATCTCGACGCGCCGAAGCCGCTGCGCGTCGCCGCCGTCGTCATCCCGTCGATCGCGCTGATCCTCGGGATCCTCGTCGTCCTCGAGTTCGTGAAGGACGACGCGTATATCTCGTTCCGTTACGCGCACAATTTCGTGAAGGGGAAGGGGCTCGTCTTCAACCCGGGCGAGAAGCTCGAGGGGTACACGAACTTCCTCTGGACCATGCTGATGGTCCCCTTCGAGGCGCTCGGCTGGGACCTCTTCCAGGTCTGCGAGTTCCTCGGCACGGGGATCTCGATCGTCGTCATCTGGCAGATGACCGACCTCGCGATCCGCTTCGACGAGGGGCGCAAAGACCTCTCCTTCGCCTGGGGCGCGTGCTGGCTCGCGACCTCGAGCTCGTGGGTCCTGTGGGCGAAGAGCGGCCTCGAGCAGTGCCTCGCCGGGATGCTGCCGCTCGTCGGCGCCGCGCTCCTGTGGAAAGCGCAAGAGGACACGGACGAGAAGGCGCGCGACAAGCGAGGGCTGATCGCCGGCGTGGTGATGGCGCTCGCCTGCATGACGAGGCCGGATCTCCACCTCATCGCGGCGATCGTGGGAATGCCGTTCGTCGTCGAGCTCGTGCGCACGCGGAAGCTGCCGCGCCTCGGCCTCGTG
>JBKJQC010001017.1:0-3992 GCA_046593995.1 Polyangiales bacterium | reverse complement strand
TCTCGGTGCAGCACAACCACCTGCACATGCTCGTCGAGGCGGAGGACCGGACGCGGATGACGCGCGGCATGCGGGCGCTCCTCGTCCGCATCGCGCGTGGTCTCAATCGAGTGATGGGCACACGCGGCGCTCGCTTCGCCGACCGCTATCACGAGCACGTCCTGAAGACGCCGAACGAGGCGTGCAATGCGCTCCGCTACGTGATCGGCAACCGCGACGTCCACCTCCGCCGGTGGAAGCGCGACGAAGGCGTCGGCACCGACCCGTACTCGTCGGCGGTCGAGAGAGCGCTCGTCACGCCGGCGGGCTCGTGGCTGCTCCGCGATGGATGGACGCGCGCCGGACCGCTGTGACTCGAGCCGCCGGTGCTCGCGGTGTTCACATCGATCAGCACGCCGAGGTTCGAGGATCGAGATTGCTGGTTCAGAACGCGAGTGTCGCCCCGAAGAAACCGCCGCCCGGTAGCGGCGCTGCGCCGAAGGACACCGCGCTCGCATACGGCGTCGCCCGCACCCGCGTGCCCGAGGTCCCGAAGGTGATCCATCCGGCGGTGGCGAGCGCGGCGCCGGCCACGATGGTGAGCAACCAGGGCGCGTAGTTCGGCGAGCCCGCGCTGCATGTGTCGTGCCTCGACCGGCAGGTGTCCGCCGCCGCCGTGAGGACCAGGCCGATCGTGCCGCCGACGATCGCGACGGAGCCGACGATCCCCGTCACGAGACCGGTCGTGTGCGTCGAGCGCGAGCCGGGGCTCACGTCGATCGTCGTCGGGCCCGAGATGACGACCTTCTTCTTGCCGCGACGATACTCCTCGGTCTCGTCCGACTCGAACACGTACGTTCCGATCGGGACCTGCATCGTGCAATCGCCGACGCACGTCGCGACCACCGCGCCGTCGCGCGTGAGTCGGTGCGCGATGCCCGGCTGCTCGTCGCGAATCCACACCGGGACGAGCGTCTGCTGCTGCGCGCGGGCGCCGGTCGCCACTGTCGCCGCGACGAGCAAGACGGCGAGCGAGCGTACGGCTTGGTGCATGGTACGTCGCAGCGTATCGCGAGAACCAGCGTTGGTCGCACTCCCCGCGGCTGCGCGATCGTGCTTCGATCGTCCGCGGATGCGGCGTGACGCGTGGGACCCGACCTTCGATCGCGCGCGACCGGCGTTCGCAGTGCTCGCGCGCGCGATGGCGCCTTTCCGCGAGCACGTCGCGTTCCCGTCGATCGACGCGTGGAACGACGCGCTGCCTCCGATGGTCTCCGCCGGTGGCGCGCCGATCCGCTTCGTCGCGCAGCCACCGAAGCGTCCCGACACCCTCCCCTACGACGAGCGCATCTACACGCGCGGCGAGGTGGCGAGCCGACGAGAGAGCTGGCACGACTTCTTCAACATGCTCGTGTGGGTCACCTTCCCGGCGACCAAGCGCGTGATCAATGCTCGGCAGCGGGCGGCGCTGCATGCGCGGGGTGATCTCCCCAAACACCGGCGCCTCCCCGAGCAGGACGCGCTCGCGATGCTCGACGAAGGGGGCGCGATCGTCGCGTGTCGCGATGCCGCAGCGTTGGAGAGCGCGGTCGCGCGCGCGGACGTCGAAGCGATCGCGGCGGAAGTACGCGACGGCGGGGCGCGCGTATGGATCTTCGGGCACGCGATCTACGAGCACCTCGTGACGGGCAGCGGAGTCGTGCGAGCGCTCGCGCAGGTCGTCTCGTGCGCGACTCTCGACGCAGAGACGGCGGACCGCGCGCTCGCGGACGCCCTCGAGAAAACGTCCGTACGGTACGACAAGACGGCTCTGGCGCTTCCGGTGGTAGACACGCTCTTTCCGTGACGGATCGGCCACGCGGCGGCGAGACCCTGCGCACCGCCCGTCACCGCTTCGAGGGGCTTCCCATGACCGCCACGCTCAGACTCCAGTCCTCGCTCGCTGCCCTCCTCGTCACGCTCGCCTTCGGGTGCAGCAGCACGAGCTCGAGCGCGCCCGCTGCCGGCACCGACGCGCAGACCGCAGACGCTGCGGCCGAAGGGGGCGACGAGGAAGACGCCGACGAGATGGACGGCGCGGTCGCCGACACGCCGCTCGATACGCCGCCGCCGGTCGATACGTCGCCGCCGCGCGATACCGGCTCGACCCCCGATACCAGGCCGGCGAACGACACCTCCGTCGCAGACACGACCACCGCGTGCCACGGCCTGGTCGACAGCTCGTCCGGAGTCACCCTCACGTTCAGCGAGAGCACTCCGCCCACCGCCGCGGGTGGCCAGCCAATGCCCGGCGTCTACGTGCTCACCAGCGCAGTCCAGTACGGCGGCTCGTACATAGCCAAGGGGATGTACGGGACCCTGAAGATCAGCACGAGCTCGATCGACCGCTCGGTACAGAGCGTGCGCACGACCGACGGGTACAGCGCCTCGGGGGACTCGATCTACCTGTTCCCGCAGTGCGGCCGCACCGGGCCGACGACGACGCTGAAGTACACCGCGACGTCGACGAAGTACGTCGAGTACGTCCCGCAGTTCGGAGGCACGCAGGTGCTCACCTACTCGCTGCCCCAGTAACTAGAACACGCTCAGAACACGATCGTGGGGCGCGTCGCCCGCGCGACGGGCTGAGCGCGCGTCGCCCACAGCACCCGCGAGATCACGGCCCACAGGATGACCAGGCCGGCCGCGCACAGGCCGGCCGCGGTCAGCGCGGCGGTCCCGTGCTCCTGGCCGAACCCGAGCATCCGCGCGAAGAACAGGCCCAACATCGCGCCGAGCGATCCGACCAGGCACGCGACGATCCACGATGCTGCACTGCGGTGCGCCGAGCCGAGCTTCAGCACGCACGCGATGAGCGCGCCGATCCAGATGGCCGAGATGACGAGGGACACCGAGAGATAGACGCTGCGCGAACGCACCCGTTGCTCGCGCGGCGCCACGACAGTACGAATCGTCCATGCACAAGACCGAGCCGAAGCTGCTCCGCGCCTACGGCGATCGCGAAGGCGACGGCATGGTGCAGATGAGCTTCACGCTCGCCGTCCCCAAGGGCGCCCGCGCGAAGGAAGCCGCCAAGCGCTTCGCCGAGATGCACGGCCTGAAGGATCCCCTCGTCACCGCGATGGAGGAGTGCGCGGAGGGCTTCAGCTACTTCGTCGTGTACGGCCACTCGCAGCACGCCGTCGACGTGAATGCCATCCTCGTCGCCGACCTCGAGGTGCCGAAGCTCGACATGAAGGAGATCGACCACCGCATCCTGACGCGGCTCGGTCGGAAGCTGGTCGTCGTCGGCGCGTGCACCGGCAGCGACGCGCACACCGTGGGGATCGACGCCATCCTCAACATGAAGGGGTACGCGGGCGAGAAGGGGCTCGAGGCCTACAAGAGCTTCGAGGCCCACAACCTCGGCGCGCAGGTCGAGAACGATCAGCTGATCGAGCGCGCGCAGGCGCTGCAAGCCGACGCGATCCTCGTGAGCCAAGTGATCACGCAGCGCAACTGCCACAAGGAGAACGGCCGCGCGCTGATCGAGCTCCTCGAGAAGCGCGACTTGCGTAAGCGCTTCGTGTGCCTGTTCGGCGGCCCGCGCGTCGATCACAAGCTCGCCCTCGAGCTCGGCTTCGACGCGGGGTTCGGCCCCGGCACGCGCCCCGGCGACGTGGCGAGCTACCTGGTCGAACGCTTCTGCAGCGCGGCGGCGCATGACGATGCGACGTCGGCGGCCGAGGCCTGAGTCGCTTACTCAGTCTCTTCCGGCGAGACCTCGTCCACCTCCGCCCAGAGTTCCGGGAGGTCGAGGACCAAGCCGTCGAACCCAGGCACCGCAAGCGGAGCGTCGGTGCCGGCCGCGACGCGCGCGTAGATGCCTTCCCGCAGCCTCCTCGAGCTTCGCCCACTCCTCGAGCGTCACGAGCTTGGGGCTGGTAAGGCTCCGGTTGCGAACGACTGAGTCGTCTGTCGTCAGAAACGTGAACTCTTCGCTCTCGACCGAGCCGCCCGTCAACAGGGAGGCG
>JBKJQC010001002.1:0-2698 GCA_046593995.1 Polyangiales bacterium | reverse complement strand
GCGTTTCGCCGCGCGTACTCCAACTGTCAGCGGCACAATCCGTCGACCTCGGAGGCGAGCGTCTTCGCGCTCGCGGCCTCCGCCGGCCGGAGCTTGATCGAGGCTTCGATCTCCGGGGACGGCTTCACCGTGCCGCCGCGGAGCGCCATGTAGTCGGTCGTGATCCGCGTGAGCTGGTCGAAGTTCTGGCTCGGTCGTCGTCGCGAGATCGAACGTCTTCACGTTCGGGAACCGCACGTCGAGGCCGCGCGAGATGCGGTGGAAGGTCATGTTCTGCGACTGGGAGAACAGCTGCAGCTTGCGCAGCGCGAACGCCCCGTCGAGCTTCGTGAGCGAGATGGCGCCGATCGCGCTCGGCGACGACGTCGACGGGCTGACCGACGGGACGAGCGTCGTGCTCGTCGGCTTCGGGCAGTCCATCAAGGGCGACCTGTCGTCGGCGGGCGTCCGCAACCGCGCGTTCGCCCCGATCACGCACTCCTGCGATCGTCTGCTCGGGATCGGGGACGCGCGGCGTGGGTTCTGCGGGTGGCGACACCGGCGGCGCGGTGCTGTTCCGCAATCGCCTCGTCGGCGTGATGGCGTTCGGTCTCGAGCTGCAATGCGCGCCGCCGGGATGGGCGATTCGCATCGGGCCCTACGCGCCGTGGATCCGCTCGTTCTTGGAAGGAGCGGGCGACACGACGTGCGCTTCGACGTGCCCGCCCGCCTCGTCCTGCGCGTTCACGCAGCCCGAGGTCGGCGCCGAGCCGGCGCCCCCTGCTCCGCCCCCTGCCGAAGACGGCTCGTGCACGCACGGGCGCTCACGCGGTGGTGGAGCGCTGTCGCTGCTCGCGCTCGCCGCGTGTGTGAGCGTCAGAAGGCGAACTTCACGCCGATTTCCGGCGAGAGGGTCACGTGGAACACCGGCAGCGGGAAGATGAGGTTCATCGCGATGTTCACCGCGAACTTCGGCGTCGGCAGGATCCACACGCCGAGGCCCGCACCGACGAACGCGGGCCCTACCAGCTTGTAGCCGGTGACGCCCTTGAGAATGGGGCGCGACCCCGCCTCGCACGCCGGAGGGGTGCCGCCCGCGCTGCAGGCGTTGGCGTTCGCCGAGTCGTTCGGCTCGACGATCACGTTCGGCACGGGCGCGTCGCGGTTCGCGTAGCCGCCGTTCACCATGAAGTACGGCCGGAACGTCTCGGTGTCCTCCGTGATGAAGTACGAGAGGCGCACCTCGGCGTGGAAGGGAGTGAACTTCGCGGCGTCCGTCGGGTTGCCGCCGAAGATGTAACCGAGACGCGCGCCGATCGCGACCTTCGACGCGATGAAGTAGTCGAGCGAGAGGAACACGCGCTTGGTCGCGACGGCCATGCCGCCTTCGGTCTTGCCGCCGGTGCCCGCCGCGACGTTCACGCCCTTCGACTCGCTGATCCCGATGTCCTTGCGCTCACCGTTCACGTCGGCGGTGCAGGTCCAGTTGTCGAGCTTGCAGAGATCCTTCTCGGCGCTGAGGAACACGAGATCGATCTGGCCGTCGAGGCCGAACCAGAGCTTCGGGGCAGAGGCCTTCTCCGGCTTCTTCTCGCCCGCCTTGCACCACTTCTTGCCCTGCTCGTTGTCGATGCAGACGAGGCCCTTCTCGCACTCGTCGTCTTCCTTGCACCCGGAGCTCTCGGGCTTGCCGCCGCCGGCCGCCGCGTCGCCGCACTCCTTCGGCTCCTTGCCGCCGGGGAGCGTGGGCGCTTCTTGATCGTCGCCCATCTGCTCGACGACCTTGATCTGCGCGGGCTTCTTGATCGTGCCGTAGTGTTCGAGCTCGGCGTTCGCTTCGTCGTACGCCTTCACGTAGTACTTGATGGTGCCCGGCTTCGCGGTGACGTCGCAGGGGAGGACGACGACCCACTTGCCGCCCTGCTTCTTCGCCTCGATCGGGCGGTACTTGTCCATCGCGTCGGTCTTGTAAGAGACCTTCACCGCGGCGACGTCGAGCCCGCTCGGGATCTCGATGACGATGGGGAGCTCGAAGTGCGTGGGCGCGATGGCCACCTTCACGGTGAGCGCGCCCTCTGCGCTCGGCGGCGGTACGGTCGGCGTCGCGGGCTCGCCGGTCGTCGTTGGCGTCGGCGTCGGCGTCGGCGTCGCGGACTTCGTCTTCTTCGCGGCCTCCCAAGCCTTCTTCACCTCGGCGTTGTCGAGGTAGTCCTTCCCGATCGTGACCGCAGGATCGGCAGCGATCGCCGCCGCGAATTCCTTGCTGCCGGCGTCCTTCTCGCCGGAGTTGATCAGCACGATGCCGAGATCGCGATGCAACGCGGCGAGGAGCGGCTTGCCGCACTTGTCCTTGCCGCAGCTCTTGAGCGCCTTCGACAGCTTGTCGCGCGCCTTCTTCAGGTCGAGGCCGAGGAAGTCGACGTCCATCGCCTCGGTCTGCAGCTTCTTCGCCGCGCCCTCGATCTTCGCGTCGGCAGCGCGCGCCTCGTGCAGAGGCAGCAGCGCGACGGTCGATGCGCTCGCGAGCACGAGAGCGAGGACGGCGAGCACTCTCGCGAACGGACGCCGCGCATGACGAGGGAAGAGAGCACTCACGGAGCCCCGCATTCTACCCGGGAAGCGCGGCCTTCCGCCCACTTCCCGGTGTGTCGTCGTGGCGCGTCATCACCGGAGGTCCAGGGTCTAGGGTCTAGGGTCTAGGGCTGGAGAACGAGAGCGA
>JBKJQC010000471.1:0-6822 GCA_046593995.1 Polyangiales bacterium | reverse complement strand
TTCACGATCAACATCCAGGTGCTCGGCGACGGCGTCACCGTGCTCGACACGCGCAGGGTGTTCGTCATCGTTCCGAAGCAGATCAAGGAAGTGGTGATCAAATGAGAATGCCTCATGCGATGCGCGGTGCCATCGTCGCCGCGGGCGTCATGCTCGTGCAGCCATCGTCCGCCGACTCGGTCGCGCAGGTCTCGACCGCGAAGCGAATCAGCCGGCAGACCGTCGCCCTGATCGATCCGCAGGGGCGGCCGGTCGTCGGCGGCACCGGCAGTGACACGCTGATCAAGGTCGGGGACGTTCTCACGTTCGTCATCCAGTTCACGCCCGTTCCGAACGGCGCCTACCGAGGCCTCGGCGGCTACATCACCGATTACATCCCGCCGAACACCGAGGTCGTAGGCGCGCGCATCGTCGACGCGGCCGGTAACACGGTGCCTCCGCATCGAGGTGGGCTCGCGTCGGATGGTCTCGGCCCGCGCGGATCCGGCGGCTACACGACGCCGCTGATCGACGGATCGATGTCACAGCTCTACGCCGACACCGGGATCTTCTTCTCGACCGATCCGCGCACCGCGCGAGTGCCGACCGGCAGCGTGGCCGGCGAGGCGTTCATCACGCTGAACAACGGCCTACCGATGACGGTCCCCCCGACCGGCGCCAATCAGCTCGGGAACATCCTCGGCATCACGTCTCCGTACTACGCACACAACACGTGGGACCTGGCGCAGGTGTTCGCGTTCGGCGGCGGCGGGGGCGGCGCGATCGGGAGGGGCACCGGCAACACCCCCGAGCACATCGGCAATGCCGGCTTCGGCTACGGCTCGTTCGTCGCGGGTCCGGACACCTGGTACCAGCTCGAGGCGACGCACGACGCGACGCTCGGTCCCCTCGGCCCGTCGACGGTGAAGGCAACGGCCAAGGTCGGCCCGTGGAAGCGCATCCGCACGACGGGCGGTGAGATCGGACGACGCGGCGCCGGCGCCACGCCGCCGAGCGGCACACAGATCATGCCGAGCCCAGGGGTACCGACGCGGGTCGGCGTTCCGGCGCTCTCCGGCGCAGATCTGCTCGGCCACGACCTCTCGACCTCGAATCCGCTCCCGGCCGGAACGAACGCAGTGCGCTTCGCGCTCGGTGAGCTCGTCGTCGGCGACGAGTACTACGCGGAGATCTCGCTCCGGGTGAAGGCGCTGCCGCTCGATCCCGTGTCGGGCATGGACATCAACTGCGCGGAGGTCACCGGCGGCGACGCGTCGAGCCGCGATCAGAGCGGTGGCTCCGGAGGGAAGGATCACACGTGGCGCTACTACCTTCCGGCCCCCTCGTGCGTGCTGATGAACCTGCTCTTCGAGAACAAGGTCGACAAGGTCCTCGCCAACGCGGGAAGTACGCTCACGTATACGATCGAGGGTAAGAACCTCTCGACGGCGACGCAGACAGGCGTGCAGGTTCGTGACTGCTTCCGGCCCGGTGACGTCACGTTGATCCCGAGCGGAACGACGCCGGGGTACACGGTCGATGCGACGGGCGCCGGATGTCCCGAGCCCGCATTCGAGGACGCGCTCGTTTGGACCGTCGGCACGCTCGCTCCCGGGGCGTCGTTCCAATACACGGTGAGCGTCACCGGGAAGGCGACGACGACGAACCGCGCGGTGTACACCTCCGCCGCGCTACCGACGCCGGGATTCTCGGCGAACGCGTTCACGACGATTGCCGACGTACCGGTGATGCGCCTCGGCCTGACGGCCTCCCCGGATGCGGTGATGACCCCGCCGGGCACGGTCAGGTACCAGGCCGTCATCAGGAACGTCGGCACGGGAACGGCGGCGCTCAACGGCTGCACCGGCGCAAACTGTTACGCGGAGGTCATTCTTCCCGCGTCCTTCACCTATCTCGCGGGAACGACGAAGATCAACGGCGCTGCGGTCACGACCAACCCGACCGTCACCGGACAGAACGTGCGTTTCGGTTCGACGATGCTGGTCGCCGCCGGGGCGAGCGCGATCGTTCCGGGAGTCACGCTCACGATCGACTTCGACGCGCGAGTTCCGACCGGCACGCCCACAGGGATCCATCGCGCGTCGCTCGCGACGTGGGTGAAGGGACCGCAAGATCTCGAGGACTCGGTGTGGTACACCGCGCCGGTTGCCGTCGGACAGCCGCGAAGCGACGTGCCGGTGATCGACTCGCCGATCCTCCAGGGCAGCAAGACGGTCTCCGGCAAGACCACGGAGGCCGCGGGCTCGAAGGTCGTGGTGTTCGTCAACGGCAACCCGCAGGGCAACGGCAACTCGACTCCCGCCGGCACGTTCAGCGTCACCGTGCCGCAGCTCTTCGCCGGCCAACACGTCACCGCGACGCTCACGGCGCCGTCGGAGCTCGAGAGCTTTCCGTCGGCGAAGGTGGTCGTCAGCGCCGTCGTGGGATCCGGCGCGTGCGCGGATGGCATCGACAACGACAGCGACGGCAAGAAGGACTTCCCCGACGATCCCGGCTGCTCATCCGCCATCGACGCCGACGAGACGGACGTGCCGCAGTGTTCCGACGGCATCGACAACGACAGTGACGGGAAAATCGACTTCCCCGACGACCCCGGCTGCAGCTCGTACTTGGACGCCGTCGAGTCGGCGTTGCCCGCGTGCTCCGACGGTGTGGACGACGACGGCGATGGGAAGACCGACTTCCCCGCCGACCCCGGCTGCGCGTCGGCAATGGACACGAGCGAAGCCGACCTCGCGGGATGCTCGAATGGGATCGATGAGGACGGCGATGGTAAGATCGACTTCCCCTTCGATCCCGGCTGCAGCTCGCCCCTCGACGAGGACGAGAGGGACATCCTCGTCGCGGACGCAGGGGTGGACGTCGGCATCAATGACGCCTCGCCCGATACCGCGAAGGCGTCCGATGCGACCGCCGGCACGCCGGACGTAGCTCCGCCGGACCCGGGCGGCGTCCCGGATCCGGGAAGTGGCGGAGGCGACACCGGTGCAAGCGGCGGGTGTGGGTGCCGAACGAGTGCTGAGACCAGTGAACGAGCATGGGTCCTCGCCCTGTTCGCATTCGCCGTCGTCCGCGCTCGTCGAAGGCGCCGTCGGTGAAACGCCGGCGCTCGAGCCACGCAGTCCTGATCGTTGCGGTGTTCTGCTCCGCAGGCTGCGCGCTGCGATCGTCCGGTCTCGCGTCGGGCGATCCCTTCATCGACGCGTCGTCGCCGGGCTCTGCAAGCCCGCGTTTCGTCACGGGCCTGATGCCTCCGAAGTGTGCCGACGGCGGACCACCCATCGATTTCGGCCCCGCCGCGGGGAAGACGACGTGCGCCGACAAGGTCGCGACGGTCACGTTCCGTTGGGCGCATTGCTCGTGCGACGGGGGAAGCTGAGCAGTACGTTGCTGACCGATCGCGCGTGACCCACGGCCATCTGCGCTCGCAGATCTGCTGCGCGCTCTCGCGAGCGCCCTCGCCAAGATGCGTTCCATGCACGACGAGGCGAGCGACGTGCGACGCGAGCTCGATCTCCACATCCGACCGGACGAGGGCGTCGCGCGCGGAACCGGCTACGTCGTCGACACGCTCTGCTCCGCGCGCGAGGCGATGCGCGCCGGCGCGTACGAGAACGTCGTGCGCGCCGCCATCCGCTTCGGGAATGACACCGACACCACGGCGTGCGTCGCCGGCGGCGTCGCCGGAGTGCGGGACGGCGTCTCGGCGATCCCCGAGCGCTGGCTCGCCCGACTGCGCGGCCGCGAGCTCGTCGATCCGCTCGTCGAGCAGCTCACGGCGCGATAGGTTTCGTCGGCGCTACGACGGTCCCCTCCGCTGCGCTCGACGTCGCCGCCCGCGTCTTCTTCGGCTCGCCGCGTGCGAGCCGGCGCCGCTTTCGGCCAAGCGCGCTCGTGAACTCGCGGATGATCTCGGGCTCGGCACGGAAGACGAACCGCGCCGCGGCGCGGACCGCGCGGACGTGGGCGCGAAGCTCGCTGACCAGTGCGTTGCGTGCCTGGGTCTGATCACGACGGAGCGCGCGGGCGCTGCTCTTGTTGCGAGGGATCGCCAAAACCTCCGCAGCAAGCGCCTCCGTTTCGCGCTCCCTCGGGATGGTGAAGCCGGCGAGCCCCTTCAGCTGCTCGCGGTAGCTCTGTGCGAGGGTGACATGCTCACGCAGAGCGAGCGACACCGCCGAGAGATGGCGCGACGTCGGGTCGGCGACGCGCCGGATCTTCGCGAGGACGGCGAGCATCTCGGGCGCGTGACGGAACTCCGCGGCAAATCGAATCGCCGCCGTGATCTCGGCGATCTGCTTTCGCGCGCGCGCGATGGCGGAGCCGTCGACGGGCGGGACGGGCATCGCACGCGCGCGCTGCGACCGTCGGATCTCGTCGACCAAGCGCCGAATCTCCGCCGCGACCCCGCTCGACAGCGCCTTTCCCGTCCCCGCGACCATCCGCACCCGGTGCCTCGCCAACGCCTCCGCTACCTGCTCTGCCTCTCCGAGGAACGCGTCGATGGGCACATCGAGCTGGAGCTTGTCGACCTCCATCGGACGCGCTGGAGACTGTCGGTGGCTCCTGTTGTTACGTGGGCTGGACGTCATGGAGAGAGACCAGGATACCGGGAGTCGACGGCGACGATCCAGTCTATCATGCATATCGACCTGGCACTTCCGCAGTACATCCAGGATGTTTTTCGAGACGTCCTGGACTACAATCACATTGTCCTGGAATGAACAATTGACGTAAACTGCCGCCACGGCGCGGCAAAGTTCGGCCGTAGCGTCATGCGGCACCCCATGAGGCCCGGACTGCGAAGCCCCCAGAGAGCGAAGATCGCCGCGAAGAGCTTCGTCGCAATCGAGCCGTGGCCGCAGGGGGGTGGTGCGTCTTCGGACGGCGGCCCCGAGCTCGTGCTCCCGCGGTTCTCTGCGCGCAATCTCGGCGTACGCCCGCCGAGCGGAGGGCCCCGAGCGGCGGTCTCCGTAACTGCTCGCCCATTGCGGCAAGCAGTCACGAAAGGAGCCGCGTTGCTCTGTCCCCGCCTGTAGCTGCAGGGACCGCAGCGCTCCGAAGAGGCACCACCGCCCGGAGGACGCGGCGTCCCCGCCCCCGGAGCTCTTCGAGCCAACGAAGTGACCCCGAGGCGTACTCGCTAACGAGCGACCAAGGCACGAGCGCGAAGCACGAGCGCCTGCACCGCGGCGTGCGACCGATCACGGAGCGCCTTGATCGGAGTCCCATCGGCCACGATCGGAGCCCCGATCACGACCCCGACCCGCGTGACCGGAGCGGTCAACACGCGACGAAAGTGGTCGCCGATGGGCTCGTCCACGTAGTGCGCCGAGCGATCCGCATACGCGATCCCCACCGGAGTGATCGACCCCCGCACGCGCGCGATGGCCATGAAGGCGCCCGCATGGAAGGGACGCACCTCGTCGTCGTCGAAGGTCGTTCCCTCGGGGAACACGCCCACGGTACGCCGCTTCCCGAGGAGCTCGGTCACCTTGCGGATCGACGCCGCCCCGCTCGCCGCGTCGCTGCGATCGACGAACAAGGTCCCGGCCATCTGCGCCATCTTCCCCACGATCGGCCAGTGCTCCATGTCGCCGCGTGCGAGGAGGTGGCCGCCGAAGAGGTGGAGCATGAGGAAGATATCGAGCGTGCTCCGGTGGTTCGCGATCGCCAGGTGCGGTCGGTCGCCGGAGGCACGCTCGCTCGACGCGTCGAGCACGGGATCCACGCGGAGCGTGCGCAGCATCCCGCGCGCCCAGGTGCGGACGTACGTGTCGCGGCGATCCGCGGTCACGCCGACCGTGCGCTCCTCGGCGACGAGCGCGGCGGCGAGCGCGGCGGAGAGGGCCGCCGACGCGGAGACGCGGAGGGGGATGCGCGCGACGCGGGGGACCAGCACGTGATTCATCCCGGCGGGAGGTGGGGTGCGATCGCGGCCAGGAGCTCGTCGTGGATGCGGCCGTTCGAGGCGGCGAGGCCGACGCTTCGCTTCGTGCGCTCGCTGCCGGAGCCGATCGCGAACGGCGCGCCGCGCGGATCGGTGAGGCGGCCGCCCGCTGCGAGCAAGAGGGCCCCGCCCGCCGCGGCGTCCCACGGCTCGAGCTTCCGCTCCCAGTACGCGTCGTAGGTGCCGTCGGCCACGAGCGCGAGATCGAGCGCCGCGCTCCCGCAGCGGAGGACGCCCTGCGCGCGCTTCGTCAGCGCGGTGAACGCCGCGAGGTTGTCGTCGTCGCTCGTGCGTCGGTCGTAAGGGAAGCCCGTCGCGCACAGCGCCGCGTCGAGCGTGTCGACCTCGGACACCGCGAGCGCGTGCTCGATCCCGCGGAACACATCGCGCCGTGTCGCGCCCACCTCCGGGCCGCCGCTCCACACGACGCCGAGCATCGGCGCGTGCACCACGCCGAGCACGGGGACGCCCGCGCGGACGAGGCCGATCGAGACGCAGTGGAACGGGTGGCCGTGCGCGTAGCAGGTCGTGCCGTCGAGCGGATCCACGTAGAAGACCGCATCGTCTCGCTCATTGGAGGCGCCACCGGTCCGGGCGCCCTCCTCCGCCACCACGGCGATCCCGGTGCGCACGAGGATCGCGACGATCGCCTTCTCCGCGGCGCGATCGACGTCGGTCACGAGATCGATCGCAGACCCCTTCGCGGTGAACGAGATCCGCCGCCCCGTCACGTGCCGCGCAGAGCGCTCGACGAGCTCCGCGCCCACCGCGGCCGCTTCGCGCATCTGCGCGAGGAGCTCGCTCGCCTCGCTCACGCGCTCACGCCGTTCACCGGAGCGCCTCGGCGAGGCGGGCGGGGACGCCGCCGAACG
>JBKJQC010000813.1:0-7401 GCA_046593995.1 Polyangiales bacterium | reverse complement strand
GGGAGGTCGTACGAGCTCTTGTCCATACCCTTGCGGTAGCTCGCCATCGCGGGGCCCGTGACCATGCCGCCGTAGATGCACGACAGCAGCGAGTTCGCGCCGAGGCGATTCGCGCCGTGGTACTGATAGTCGCTCTCGCCGACGTTGTAGAGGCCGGTGAGGTTCGTCGAGTGGTTGCGCGGGGAGCCGATCTTCAGCGTGCCGCGCGCGTCGCGATCGAAGTCGCACCACATACCGCCCATCGAATAGTGGACGGCCGGGAAGACCTTCATCGGGTTGTGGTACGGGTCCACGCCGACGAACTTTTCGTAGATCTCGAGGATGCCGGCGAGCTTCTTCCGCAGCTCGGCTTCGGGCTTGTGGGTGAGATCGAGGTAGACCTCGTTCCGCCCCATGATGCCGGCCTTCTCGCCGTAGCAGATGGCGAAGATCTCGCGCGAGGCTACGTCGCGGGGGACGAGGTTCTTGTAGAGCGGGTACTTGTCCTCGAGGAAGTAGCGCCGTTCGCGCTCGGGGATCTCCTTCGGCGCTCGCTTGTCCATGGGGTCCTTCGGGACCCACATGCGGCCCCCCTCGCCGCGTGCGCTCTCGCTGATCAGACGGAGTTTGTCGGCGCCGGGGATCGCGGTCGGATGGATCTGGATGAACTCGCCGTTGCCGTAGATGGCGCCGGCCTTGTAGGCGATTGCGTTGGCGATGCCGGTGCAGATCGTCGACTGCGTCGAGCGGCCGAAGATGATGCCGGGACCGCCGGTCGCGAGGCACACGCCGTCCGCGGGGAAGGCGCGGATCTCCATGCTCTTGAGGTCTTGGCAGACGAGTCCGCGCACGGCGCCGTTGTCGTCCTGCACGAGCCTCACGAAGTCCCAGAACTCGTACTTCTGGACCATGCGCTCGCCCGGCATGGTGACGCCGGTGCCGTCCATCACCTCCATCGTCTCGTAGCGGCGGACCTGCTCGTCGAGGGCGTAGAGGAGCTGCTGCCCCGTCGTCGCGCCGGCGAACGCCGTGCGGTGATAGAGCGTCCCGCCGAAGCGGCGGAAGTCGAGGAGACCCTCGGGCGTGCGGTTGAAGGGCACGCCCATGCGGTCGAGGAGGAAGACGATGTTCGGCGCGGCCTCGGCCATGCCGAGACAGGGGGGCTGCTGCGCGAGGAAGTCACCGCCGAGGACCGTCTCCTCGAAGTGGATGCGCGGCGAGTCGCCCTCGCCCTTGGTGTTGACGCTCGCGTTGATGCCCCCCTGCGCGCACACACTGTGCGAGCGCTTCACCGGCACGAGCGAGAAGAGCGCGACGGGGATCCCGGCCTCGCACAGCTTGATGACGGTCATCAAGCCCGCGAGCCCGCCGCCCACCACCGCGACGCGGCGAACCGTGCCGTTGTCGGTGGTCGTCTTCGATTTCGATGCAGCCATCGTGTCTCCTCGTGCGTGCTCCCCCTCCCTCCGGGAGTGGGGTCGGGGGGAGGGAGAATTTGCCCGCCCCCCTAGCCCCCCTCCCGGAGAGAGGGGGGAACCGAAGTCATCTCGGCGGAACGCCGGGCAATTCCGGACCGGGCTTGGGGGCCATGGCACCGGGGGGCAAGGGAGCGAGGGTGCCTTCGCACAGATCGCGGCCGCCTTCGCCGCGCACGAGCGAGCTCGGGACGAAGCTGCTGCCGCCGGTCGCGAAGAACACGATGGTGTTCGCGCCGAGGAACCAGAGCACGACGCCGAGCCCGGCCGAGAGCATCGACGCGTAGCGCTGCGAGCGCTCGCTGATCGTGATGCCCCAGGCGAAGAGGAACGTGCGAAGGCCGTTGGCGAAGTGGAAGACCGCGGCGGTCGTCCCGAGGAGATAGAAGAGCGCCTTCCAGCGGTTGCCGAGCAGGTTGCCGAGCTCGGCGAAGAACGCGCCGTACTCCATGCCGCCGAGGGCTTTCGCGACACGGAAGTCCTTCAGGTGGAAGATGATGAAGACGAACGCCATCACGCCGGTGACGCGCTGGAGCACGTACATCCAGTTGCGTCCGTAGCCATAGGCGCCGACGTTCGGTCGCGACTGGAAGGCGAGCACCACGCCGTAGATCGCGTGGAAGAAGAGCGGCAGGAAGATGCCGAGCACTTCGATCACGATGAGGAACGGGAGGTGGTTGAGCTCCTCGACGGCTTTGCCGAAGCACGTCGCGCCCTGGATCGCTTTCGCGTTCGTCCATAGATGGACGCAGAGGAACGCTCCGACCGGGACGACGCCGCTCAACGAGTGCAGCCGACGCAACACGAAGTGACGCCGGGTCTTCCGGGTCTCTTCATCGAGCGGTGCAACGTGTGCGGTCATCGAGGAGAGCGCGGCTCTGCACATCCCTGAATGTGGGCGAGCGCGACCGGTACGTAGGAGTGAACTCCCGGCGGAGCAACCCGAACCCGTGCGCCACGGTGCGTGGCCCGTGGCATGCGATACTGCGGACGATGCGGGCCTGGGGCTACCTCCTCCTGTCCACCGTGCTCGCCTTCGCGTGCCGGCGGTCGTCCGACGAGAAGCCCGTCTCGGCGCTCGCGACCTCGTCGGAGAGCGAGACGAAGTTCGACGCCATCCGCGTGCGCTGGGAGGGCGCGGGGAGCGAGGGGCGCGCGGCACTGCGCAACGAGCTCCACGAGCTCCTCGTCCACCTCGTCAAGAAGGGAGACGCGCTCGAGCCCATCGTGCGCGCGTACCTCGCGATCGCCTGGCTCGACGCGGGTGTGCCGGCCGCGGCGGAGGCCGTCGCACGGCCCTTGATCGACGGCCCGCCCGGCGTCGCGAACGATCTCGCCGTGCTCGTCCACGGCGCCGTCGCGCGTCGGTCCAAGAAGCCGCAGGAGGCCATCGAGCTCCTGCGTCCGCTCGTCGGCAAGCTCATCGACGCGTTCGCGCGTCCGCTGCTCTACGAAGAGATCATCGAGGCGTTCCTCGATCTCGGCAGCTGGGAGGAGGCCCTCGCGTACGCGGAAGGGTGGCTCCGCTCCGCCGCGCCGAGCGAGAAGAAGGAGACGAGAGCGAAGATCGCGCGCGTGCTCGCCCGCATCCCGGAGAACGTCGCCGCGCGGGTGCTCGACGAGAACCACACGGCGCCGCCCGAGGCGAAGCACTCCCCCGAGATCGTCGTGATCCTCTCCGCGCGCCTCGATCACGGCGGCGTCCCGGGGTCGCCGGTCCTCCTCGAGGACGGAGGGACGGTCGCTGCGTTCGAGGACGGCGGGCCGTTGATTCCCGACGTCTCTTTCACAGGCGCTCCGGTCGTGACGACCCCTGTGGCCAAGGCACCGTATCGCTTCGATCCGCGCACGTTCGCGCTGCTCGTCCCTTCGTCGCTCGCGGGGCTCGCCGCGCCGTCGACCGCGATGGTCCGGGCGGCCGCGATGATCGGAAGCCCCATGCTCGCCACGGTGATGCACGCCGACGGCGGCACCGGCAACAGCGCGCCGACCGGTCATCGCCTCGCCGTCTTCGACTCGGGTGGGACTGCCGCGACCATCGCGATCGCGCTCGACGCCGCCGAGCGAGAAGGCGCTGGCGTCGTGATCGGCGGCGTGACGGATCGCGAGTCGAACGCGCTCGCAGCGCTCGCGCAGGCCCGACGGGTGCCGGTGGTCTTGCTCCGTCGCCCGTCGTCGCCGCCGACGCTCGGGAGCGGCGAGCGTCAGTGGTGGATCTCGGTCGGACCGTCGATGGACGAGGAGCGCAAGGCAACGCTCGCGGTCGCGCAGGTCGCTGCGTCGGACCTCGCGATCGTCGAGGCGTGGCCCGAGGTCGCGTCGAACGAGCCGCCGTCGTCGGATCCGCTGCACGCGCGCTGCGACGCGACGCCGAAGACGGCCGGGGCTCCTGCGTTCCCGATCGCCGCGTGGAAAGCCAAGAAGACGCAGACGATCGTCGTTCTCGGCGACGGCCGCTGCGCACGAAAGGTCGCCGAGGAGCTCGCGCCCGCGCTGAGCGCCGGATGGCACCCGACGTTGATCCTCGCACCTTCGGCGCTCGAGCTCGCCCACGTGCCGATCGCGCTCTCGCGTACCGTGCTCGGCGCGGGCTCGCTCCCGGCCGACGACAAGGCGCCCCCCCCGCTGCGGACGCTGTGGCTCGATCAGGGCGCACCGGTCGGCTGGTGGAGCGGCCTCGGACACGACGCGGCGGTCCTCGCGACGAGCGCGTTGCCCGGCGATCTGGTGGCGACGGACGACACGCTGAAGATCCAACAGGAGCGCGCGAAGACGCTCGCGCGCCTCTCGGCGGCAAAGGGCGCGCTCTGGACGACGTCCCAGCAGGGCCCCGGCCCCTCGGGGATCGTGGCGCGCACCATGGAGATCCGCGTCATCGCCGCGGGCTCCGCCTCGACGCCCGCCTGGGCTCCCTGAGTTGGCCGACGACGTGTAGCATCGAGTTGGCGTGGCGCAGGTCCGCGGAAGCTTCTTCCCTCACGTGCGCGCCGCGCTCGAGCGCCGCGGCGTGCTCGCGCAGGTGGACGAAGAGCTGTCGACGTCGACGCGGAAGATCCTCGGCGCTGCCGAACCGATGGCCTGGTACGACGAAGGGCACGCCGTCGCGGTCTACGAAGTGGTGGCGCGGCTCCACGACGCGACCGTGGTGCGCGAGGTCGGACGCGAGGCTGCGCGACTCGCGATGTCGTCCGCGTGGCGCGACCTGATGTCGGTGCTCGAGGGCCTGATCGGTGGGACGCCGCGCATGGCGTTCGAGCAGCTCCCCGTTCTCTGGAATGCGACGCGCCGCGACGCCGGCGAGGTGCGCTGCGTCGAATCCTCGCCGCGGCACGCGGTCACGGAGCTCACGGGGTTCGCCTACGCGGACAGCGCCGCGTGGGTGGAGGTGTGGATCGCGCACCACGAGGCGCTCCTCCGTCATTTCCGATTCGGTGGAAGGACGACCCTGGAAACAGCCGATCCGGGCGTGGTCCGTCTGCGGACGTGCTGGGTCGAAGAGCCCGCGGCCGCGAAGTGACTTGCACGAAATGACGCACGGTCGCGCTGCAGCGCGGTACGCTCCGCGGCACGGCGGGGGGGGCCTCCGCTTTGAATAGGTCCGCCCGTGGGCGGGTCGAATGAGGAGCGAGGACGGCGAGATGAAGCGGCTTCTAGGTCTGACGGCATGTACGGCGTTCACCGCGTTCGCGGTCGCGACGGCGCTGACGGCGACGCCCGTGTCGAGCGTGAGCGCGGCGGCACCCGACGCAGGCACCGCCCCCGCGGCGAGCGCCAGCGCGACGTCGATCTACCTCAGCCAGGCCGGCAGTGGCTCGGTCCTACCCCCGTCGATCGACGACGCCGAGGCGTTCTGCGCGCTCGTGCTCGCGTGTCGCGACGTGCCGATGTTCCCACCTGCCGCCGACTTCACGAACTGCGTGAAGAACCTGATGGACTCGCTCTCGGTGCCGTCGGCGACGAACTCGTCGCTCGCGATCCGCGAGTGCGGTCTCAGCGCGACGTCGTGCAAGCAGCTCCGCGCGTGCGCGCTCAAGGGTGCGGACGCGAAGATGTGCGAAGGCGTCGCGATGACGAGCGACACGCCCATCGGCAAGTGCGACATCGACGCGCGCGCCGTCACTTGCTGGAAGGGCAAGGTCCTCGGCGTCCGCAACTGCGGCCTCGCCGACGAGCTCTGCGTCGTCAAGAATGGCAAGGCCGACTGCGCGCTCGCGAGCGCGTGCCCGGCGAACCTGAAAGACGAATGGTCGTGCGCCGGCACGCGCATGGTGAAGTGTCAGGACGGCAAGTTCGTCAGCATCGATTGCAAGGTCCTCAACCTCACCTGCAACCCCTATACGGACGACAAGGGCGCGAAGGTGGTCGGCTGCGCGCCGCCGGTCGGCGCCGCCTGCAAGGGGGACAAGTACACCTGCAACGGCAACACGGCGGTCGGATGCTCGAACGGCAAGGAGGTCAAGGTCACGTGCGGCGCGTCGGGCATGACCTGCGCTGATCCCGCGAAGACCGACGACCGCACCGTCGGTGCGTGCGAGCTCCCGGCGCCCGCCGATCCCAAGAAGGTCTGCGATCCGAAGAAGTTCGCCTCGAAATGCACCGGCTCGAACATCGAGTACTGCGTCGGCGGCACCATCCGCAGCTATCCGTGCAAGTCGATCGGCGCGAGCAAGTGTGTCGACGAAAAGGGCACCGGGCCGCGCTGCGGGTGACGCGTCTTCGTCACGCTCGTCGTCGGATCCTGCGGCCGCATCAGGCCTGCTGATGGCCGTCAGTCTTCGAGCGTCACCTCGCCGACAGTGCCGTCGCAGGGGATCTTGCTGATCTTCCCCTTCGCCGCCCAGCCGCGCCAGGTCCCCTTCGAATCGACCTTCGCGAGGTTGATGTAGAGCTTGCCGCACGGTACCGCGATGATCTTGTTCGGCTCGCCGCGCGCGCGACCGGCGACGAAGACGCGACCGGGCACGATCGTGTGGACGAACAGCCATCCGTACTCGGACGGCAGCGGAGCGTTCGGCGCGATCATCTTCCCGCTCGCCGACGTGCTCGGAGCGGTCTTTGCGACAGCCGTCACGGAGGCGGTCGCGGTCGCGGTCGCCGCGGGCTTCGGGGTCGGGGCGGGCGGATCACTCGCGGTCGCCTTCGGTGGCTTCGTCGTCGTGGCCACTTGCTCGGTCTCCGGCGTCGTAACCTGCGCGCGTGCGCGCACGTACATCACGAGCCCGACCACGCCGAGCAGCGTGAACGCCCCGACGACGGCGCCGACGATCCACCCCGTTCGTCTCGTGCTGCCCGTCGGCTCGTCGCTCGCGTGGGCCACGGCCTCGCGTCGCAGGGTCGGATTCGTCGCGTGCGCGAGCTCCGGCGTCAGCAGGATCTTCGGCTCCGGGGGCGCCGTGATCATCGGCGGCGGCGGCGCAGCGATGACGATCGGCGTCGAAGGCCGGATGACCTCCTCGCGGTTCGGATCGGAGGTGCGGCGCGATCCGAGCGCGGGCTTCGGTCGGTCCGCGAGCGACGCGATGGTCGCGGCCATCGCGTGGGCGTTTGCCTGCGCGTCGGCGAGCGCGCTGCCGTTCGCCGCCGGCGGCTTCGCTTCGGGGAGCCCGAGCGCATTCAGGACTGGTGGCGCTGCTGCGTTCGGAACACCTGGATTCGGTGCAGCTGGGGGCGCTGCGATCGGCGCGGCCGGACCGACTCCCATCATCGTCGCCGCGCGCCTCCCCGTGCTCGGACGGGTGGGAAGGTGCGGCAGGATCAGCGGCGCCGGCGCCTCGATCGGCGGCGGCGCTGGAGCCGCGGGTGGCGGCGTCGGCACGCGCGCGGCGGGCGACGGGGTGGGAATCCTCGCGGGCGGCGCCGCGGGCGGCAGCGAGAGCTTCTCCTCGATGGGCTCGTCGGGGACGTCGACCTCGTCGCCCTCGTCTTCCTCGTCCTCGTCCAACTCGGC
>JBKJQC010000799.1:0-16815 GCA_046593995.1 Polyangiales bacterium | reverse complement strand
ACGCACGTCCCACGGCCGTCGCGGGTACGCGCGATCCTTTCTCCGATCGACTCGAGCAGCGACGATCGGCCGACCAGCTCGGGACGGAAGACCCACGCCCGCGTGTGTGGCTCGATGGCCTGCGGCTCCGCGCCGATCCGCTCGAGCGCGATCGCCACGTCGTCGGCGTGGCCGATCCGATCGCGCGGCCGCTTGGCGAGGAGCGAGCGAAGGAGCTCGTCGAGCGCGGGCGGGACGTCGTCGACCAGCTGCGAGAGCGGCGTCGGCGTGCGTGACAGATGCTGGAGGAGCACGTCGTGACCGCCGACGAAGGGAGGACGCCCCGCGACGAGCTCGTAGAGGATGCAGCCGAGCGCGTAGAGGTCGGTGCGCGGATCGACGGCTTTTCGACGAACCTGCTCCGGCGCCATGTACGCGGGCGTGCCCACCACACGCGTCGCGAGATCGGCGACCTCGCGGCCGCGCACACCCGCGACGCGCGACGCGAGCCCGAAATCCATCAGCACCGGCTCGCCGCTCGGTCGCACGAACACGTTCTGCGGCTTGAGATCGCAGTGCACGATGCCTTGCCCGTGGAGGAAGGCGAGCGGCGCGCACATGCGCCGCACGAGCGTGAGCAGACGTCGCAGCTCGCCGGCGCCGGCTCTCCGCCGCGGACCGTCGTGTGTGCCGGTCGGAGGGAGCGCCCACAGTCGCGCGCGGAGGTCGAAGAGCGTCTCACCCGCGAGCAGCTCCATCGCGTACCAGGGCATCCCCTCGACGATGCCTTCGGCCAGGATGCGCACGATCCCAGGGTGACGAAGCCGCCCGAGCGCGTGGATCTCGCGCCGCAAGCTCGCGAGGTGGAGCTCGTCGGGGACGCTCACCGTCTTGAGCGCGACCTGCTCGCCGGTCTCGCGCACGAGCGCGCGGTAGACGACGCTCATCCCGCCCTCGGCGAGCACCTCGCGCGCCTCGAACACACCGCTGCTCGCGGTGAATGTGCGTGGCGGCTGCATGTCGGAGGTCTGGTCAGCGGAGACGCGCGCGGTGCCCTTGCACCCACGGCGAGAGGCGCGCGCCACGCTCCTCGGCGGCGGCGGTGTCGACGCCGGCACGGTGCTCGAGGCGGGCGGCAGCGATCGCGACCGCGGCGGCCAGCTCGAGGCGGTCGCTCGCATCGACCGTCGTCGCATAACCCATCAATGCATCGCGGTTCCGAGCGATGAATCCGGTGTCGTAGCGCCCGGCGACGAAGTCCGGATGCGCGAAGAGCTTCTCGTGGAAGGCGAGGTTCGTGCGGATGCCGGTGACGACGTACTCCGCGAGGGCGCGCCGCATCTTGGCGATGGCGCGCGGTCGATCCGGCGCCCACACCGAGAGCTTCGAGACGAGCGGATCGTAGTAGCTCGAGATCATCGCCCCCGGATACGCGCCGCCGTCGTCGCGGACGCCCGGGCCGGACGGCGTCTTGAGCGCGATGATCTTCCCCGGGCTCGGCATGAAGTCGGACGAGGGATCCTCCGCGTAGACGCGGCACTCGATCGCCGCGCCGCGCTTCACGATCTGCTCCTGGGTGAAGCCGAGCTTCTCGCCCGCTGCCACGAGCACCATCTCGCGCACGAGGTCGGTGCCGGTGACGAGCTCCGTGATCGGGTGCTCCACCTGCAGGCGCGTGTTCATCTCGAGGAAGTAGAACGAGCCGTCCTCGTCGAGGAGGAACTCGAAGGTGCCGGCGCTGAAGTAGCCGACGGCCTTCGCGCCCTGGACGGCGACCTGCCCCATCTTCGCGACGAGCTCGTCGGTCGCGACCGGGCACGGCGTCTCCTCGACGACCTTCTGGTGACGACGCTGGATCGAGCAGTCGCGCTCGAAGAGGTGCACGACGTTCCCCTGCCGATCGCCGAGCACCTGGATCTCGACGTGCCGCGGCTTGAGGATCGCCTTCTCGAGATAGACCTCGTCGTTGCCGAACGCCTTTGCGGCCTCGCTGCGCGCGCGCTCCCAGGCGCTCTCGAGCTCTCCTTCCTCCTGCACGAGGCGCATGCCCTTGCCGCCGCCGCCGGCCGTCGCCTTGAGCATCACCGGATAGCCGATGCGCTTCGCCTCGGACCGCGCGTCTTCGAGCGACGTCGCGGTGCCACCCGGCACGACGGGCACGCCCGCCTTCTCCATGAGCGCGCGCGCGCCGGTCTTCGAGCCCATCGCCTGGATCGCCGAGGACGCGGGGCCGATGAACACGACGCCGGCGTCCTCGCACGCCTTGGCGAACTTCGCGTTCTCCGAGAGGAAGCCGTACCCGGGATGGATCGCCTGCGCGCCCGACTTCTTCGCAGCGTCGAGCACCTTGTCCATGCGGAGGTAGCTCTCGGCGGCGACCGCCGGTCCCACGCAGTACGCCTCGTCCGCCATGCGCACGTGGAGCGCGGCCCGGTCGACGTCGCTGTAGATCGCGACGGAGCGAATCCCCATCTCGCGCAGCGTGCGGATGATGCGAACGGCGATCTCGCCACGGTTCGCGACGAGAACCTTGTCGAACGGCGGCTTGGTCGGAGAGAGTGAAGGGCGCATCTCTGTCGGAATCGACTAGTGCACGATTCTCCGCGCGGAAAGGCGCACGAGATCGATCACGTCTCACGTTCACGTTCACTCGCAAGCTCGTGGGCGCGGGACGGACTCGCTCAGGCTCGTCCGTCCGCGTTCACTCGCGTTGCGCGAGCGTATTCGAGGAGTGGGCACGCCCTCTCGCCTCTCGCCTCTCGCCTCTCGCCCGTGCTCGTGAACGTGAACGTGACCGTGAGACGTGAACGATCTCCCTCTCCCCTGTTCGAGTACGATTGCCAGTGTTAGAGCGTGGAGCACAGTGCGTCGTTCGGATTGGGTGAACGCAGCGATCATCGGCGCAGCCGTCGGGGCGGGGGTGTTGTTCCTCGTCGACCGCGACAAGCCGACGACGAAGGAGCAGGCCGGTCGCGCGGGCATGCTCTTGCGCGTGTTCCGGCAGGACGAGGTGACGCGCATCACCATCGACCGCCGCGGCGAGAAGATCGAGCTCGTGCGCGAGGGGGATCAGTGGCGGCTCGTCTCGCCGCGGGTCGCCAAATCCGACTTCCTCGCGGTGACCAGTCTCCTCAACACGCTCCAGGGTGCGCGGGCCGAGCGCGCCCTCGGCAAGGTGTCGCCGAGCGAGCGCGTGCAGCTCGGTCTCGATGCGCCACGCGCCAAGGTGCAGATCGCGATGAAGGGCATCACGCTCGACCTCGCGCTCGGGGCCCCCGCGACCGGCTCCGGCGGCGGCGCTTCATCCATGGACGATGCAGGTCCGCTCGCGTCGTACGTCGAGGTCGCGCCGGTGGGGGAGGACAAGGGCGGAGTCTTCGTGGTCGCGCCGGACGTCGTCGCCGCGATCGACCGGCCCGCGGACGCGTATCGTGATCCGTCGCTGCTCGCGAGCAACGCGTCGACGACGTTCACGAAGATCGTCGTGAAGAAGGCCACCGGCCCCGTGCTCGAGCTCGAGCGCCGCGAGCACGGCACGTGGAAGCTCCTGCAACCGGGGGTTTTCGCCGCGCGCGCGAACGCCGACGTGGTCGACGGTCTCCTCCGCGCGTTCTACGAGCTGCGCGCGGATCCGTTCGTCCCCGACACGACGCCCATCCAGGTGGAGGACGCGGCGCTCGGCGGCATCCTCGAGATCACGCTCGTCTCCGGTGAGAAGGTCGAAGCGACGTTCGGCGGCCCCTGCCCCACGAATCCCAAGCTGGTCGTCGCGCAGCTGAAGGCGACGCCGCCGTCCACGGGGTGCGTCCCTGCGCTCACGACGGCGCGCATCCTGACGCCCGGCGCGTCCTATGCGGACGGGCGCGCGTTCGGTCTGCTCCCTGGGACGGAGTCCGCGAAAACGTCCGAGATCGAGGCGCTCACGATCGAGACGAACGGCACCAAGATCGTGGAGGCCGAGCGCCGCGGCGACGGGCTGCACCTGCGCGTTCCGGTCGACGAGCAGGTCGAGAAGGACTCGACCGATCGGTACTTCGGTCGCCTCGCAGCGATCGAAGGAGCGCCGGTCACACCGCCGCCCGATCTGGCGCCGCTCGGGCTCTCTCCGCCGGCCGGTCGCGCGATCATCAAGCGTCGCGTCGCGGCCGTGACGCTCGGCCCCTCGGCGGCGGACGGCGGCTCGGAGCTGTGGGAACAGGTCGTCGAGATCGGCACGCCGATGCCGCTCGATCCCGCGAAGAAGGACGGACCGATGGTCGTCCACCTGCGCCGTGTCGATGACGGCGTCGTGCTGCGCGTTCCGCTCGCGATGGCGGAGTCGATCCGCGCCGGGGCCGCGCACGAGCTCCGGAACCCGAACCTGCTCGCGATGTCCCCCGAGGTGATCACCAAGGTCACGACGAAACCCGCCGGGGGCGACGCGATCGGCTTCGAGCTCGAGCGTACGTCGAACCTGTGGCAGCTCCTCGCGCCCAAAGGGCTTGGTGTCGACCCCGCCGCGGCGAGCGGGCTGACGCGGCAGCTCGCGACGCTGACCTGCCTCCGCTGGATGGACAAGGACGACGGCACGTTCGGGAGCGCGCCCACGTTGGTCACGCTCGAGCGCGACCTGTCGAAGGCGGGCGACGCGGGCATCGACAAGACGACGATCCTCGAGCTCGGAGCGACGACCCCCGACGGCGGCGTCATGGCCCGCATCCGCGGCCGCGATCCGGTCTGCGTGATCCCGGACGGCAAACGCGACGCGATCCTGCGGCCGCCGGTCGATCTGCGCAGCGTCGGGTTCGATGCGTCTCTCACTCCGCGCATCGTCGTCACCCGCGAGGGCCGGACTCGGGCGCTCGCGTTCCAGGACGCGACGAAATCGTGGACCGACGGCGGCGACGCGGGCATGGCGGAGGTCACCGCGCGGAAGCTCGCCGACGTGGTCATGGGCTTCCGGGCGGAAGCGGTCGTGCACCTCGGCCCCGCCAAGAAGGAGCACGGCTTCGACACGCCGCTCGTGGTGGTGGACGGCTCCGACGGCAAGACGAGCAAGCGCAAGCTGGTGATCGGCGTCCCCGGGAAGGTCGCGAACGTGCCCGTCTACTACGCGCGCGTCGACGGACAGGACGTCACGTGGGCGATCCTGCGCGAGGACGTGGAGCGACTCCTCGAGCTCTTGTGATCGGCTGCATGATCAGTCGCCCGCTCCCCCGTCCGCTACGTCCGCGGCGTCGACGGCCGGGCCCGCGTCGGCCCCACTGCCCGGCGGCGGGAGCTGACACGAGAAGAGCGGCGCGCTCAGACCGAGCAGCGTGAAATAAGCGCTCGCATCGGCGGCCTGCCACGCGTAGCCGGGGACACCGAGCTGCGGCGCGAGGCAGCCGATCAAGCCGAGGATGTTGCCCTTGTACGTCTTGCCGTCGGGACACGTGAGCGAAACGTCGTTGCCGACGCGCTCGTAGCGGAGGGTGCCGTTCGGCGCCGTGATGGTGAGCGAGTCACCAGCCTGGTGGACCTTCGAGCAGAGCCGGCCACCGAGCCGCACCTCGAAGTCGCGCTGCTTCGGATCCTCGCCGCTCGGTCCGAGCAAGTCGAGCGCGAAACCGCCGGCGACGACCTCGCGACCGGTCGGGTAGCTGCAGCTCCTGCGATCACCCGCGAGCGCACCGACCCCGACGTCGATCCCGCCGTCGCCGTGGCCGAGGCACTCGTCGACCGCGGCGAGCATCGCGTGCCAGCAGTTCGCCTGGTCCTGCACCCAGACGCAGTCGAGCTCGGTCCCGGTGCGCGGCGTCTCGTCGGCCGACGTCGAGCACCCGGAGAACGCGCGAAGGGCGGCGATCGTGATCGCGATCGCAAAGAGGACGGCTACGTTCGCGCGCACGGTCGTCCCCAGCTTACTCGCGGGGGCAGGGTGGCGGAACATGCGTTCGCTGCACGCGGTCCTTGCGAACGCCGCGAGCGCTGATACGACAGCGATCGTGAACACCTCTCTCTACGCATGCGCGGCTCTCGCTCTCCTCGCCGCTTGCAGCACCGGGACGGGCTCGTCGCAGCCGCGTGCGGACGGCGGCGTCGATTCGGCGGTGGTGGTGGTCACGGATACCGGCGGCGGACCGGTGGTCGTGCAGCCCGACACGCGGCCCCCTGCGCCGCTCGGGTGTCAGCAGCCCCTCCCCTCGACGTTCGCGTGCGAGGCACCGACGTCGCGGACCGGTGCCACGGTCTGCACCGACGCGATGATCGAGGCGTTCTTCGACTGCTTCGGTACCGACGGCGACGCGACGAAATGCACCGCTGCGCAGAAGGCGTACCCCGCGTGCAACACGTGCATCCTCAGCACCTGGCTCGACGGGCAGACCATCGCCATCGGCTCGTGCATCAAGGCGATCGATCCGACCAGCTCGTGCGCGACGACGGTCCCATGCCGAGCAGACTGTCTCGAAGCGGTGTGCGCGGGCTGCGACGAGACGAAGGGCTCCGGCCGCACGAGCACCACGAGCGCGCTCGACAACTGTTACACCGACGCGATCTGGAGGGGGTCGTCCACGAAGCCGAAGGGCAACTGCTACGACGTCGCGGCGAAGGAGTACGTGACGTGCCAGGCGGATCCGCGCTTCCTCTACTGCTTCGTGCAGAGCAAGGCGGATCTCCTGCCGTTCTTCCGCGGCGCGTGCCGTGACGGCGGCAACTGGTCGAAGGCCGACCAGGCCGGCTGAGTCCTTCGGCCGGGCTCCGGCACTCGCGCGCGCGGCGGCGACGCGTACCGCGCTTCAGAGCGGGATGTTGCCGTGCTTCTTCGGCGGGTTGCTCACGCGCTTGTCGCGCAGGAGCTCGAGCGCGCGGTGGATGCGCTGGCGGGTCATGCGCGGGTGCACGACCTCGTCGACGAACCCGAGCTCCGCGGCCTTGAACGGGTTCGCGAACTTGGCGCGGTATTCCTCGACGAACTTCGCCTTGGTGGCGACCGGATCCTGCGCCTTGGCGATCTCGTTGCGGTAGACGATGTTGACGGCGCCCTCGGGTCCCATGACCGCGATCTCGGCGGTCGGCCACGCGAGGTTGATGTCCCCGCGGAGGTGCTTCGAGCTCATGACGTCGTACGCGCCGCCGTAGGCCTTGCGCGTGATGATCGTGATCTTCGGGACGGTCGCCTCGGCGAAGGCGTAGAGCAGCTTCGCGCCGTGCTTGATGATCCCGCCGTACTCCTGCGCGGTGCCGGGGAGGAAGCCGGGGACGTCGACGAACGTGACGATCGGGATGTTGAAGCAGTCGCAGAAGCGCACGAAGCGCGCGGCCTTCATCGACGAGTTCACGTCGAGGCAGCCCGCGAGCACGGCAGGCTGGTTCGCGACGACGCCGATGGAGCGTCCGCCGACGCGCGCGAAGCCGACGACGATGTTCATCGCGTAGTCGGGCTGGATCTCGAAGAAGTGTCCATCGTCGACGACCTGCGTGACGACGTCCTTGATGTCGTACGGCTTGTTCGACTCGGCCGGCACCAACGTATCGAGTGCGGGGACGTCACGCTCCGCCGGATCCTTCGAGGCCTTGTGCGGCGGATCTTCGTGGTTGTTCGACGGCAGGAACGACAGGAGCTCGCGGATCTGCGCGATGCACGCCTTGTCGCTCGGCGACGAGAGGTGCGCGACACCGCTCTTGCCGCAGTGGGTCGACGCGCCACCGAGCGCTTCCTTCGTCACTTCCTCGTGCGTCACCGCCTTGATGACGTCGGGGCCGGTGATGAACATGTAGCTCGTGCCCTCGACCATCAGGATGAAGTCCGTGATGGCCGGGCTGTACACCGCGCCCCCCGCGCAGGGCCCGAGAATCGCACTGATCTGCGGGACGACGCCGCTCGCGAGCGTGTTGCGGAGGAAGATGTCGGCGTAGCCGGCGAGCGACTCGACGCCCTCCTGGATGCGCGCGCCGCCCGAGTCGTTGAGACCGATGACCGGCGCGCCGACCTTCATCGCGAGGTCCATCACCTTGCAGATTTTCTGGGCAAAGCCCGCGCCGAGGCTGCCGCCGAACACCGTGAAGTCCTGCGCGAAGACGAACACCTTGCGACCGTCGACGTGGCCATAGCCGGTGACGACGCCGTCCCCCGGGATGCGTTCGCGGTCCATGTTGAAGTCGTTGCAGCGGTGGAGCACGAACCGGTCGAGCTCCACGAACGATCCGGGGTCCATCAGCAAGTCGATGCGCTCACGAGCGGTCAACTTGCCAGCGTCGTGCTGCTTCTTGATTCGCTCGTTGCCGCCGCCGAGGAGCGCCCGCTCATTCGTGTCGTCGAGCCGCGCGACACGCGGGTCGCCGCCTCCCGTGGATCCGCCGTTCTCCATCCGGCCGCAATTAGCACCCCTCCGCGTGTGCCGCGAGAGTGTGCGCCCGCAGACCGCCGCGCAGCATTTTCGTCGGCGAGCGCCGCCTGCGGCGAACACGATTTCGTGGGCCGCGGACCGCGGGACGGGTAGCGGAGACCGCGACGCCGCCATCAGAGGCGACCGCACGCGAGGTCAGGGCGAACCGGGGGCGAACACGACACGCGACACGCGAGGGCGAACGCGAGACACGAGGGCGAACGCGAGACACGAGGGCGAACGCGACACCCGAGGGCGAGGGCGAGCGCGGCACGCGACGGGGGACGCGACACGCGACCGCGGGTAACGCGAACGCAACGGGCGCCAACGATCGGCGCGAGGCCGCGTGCCGGGCGGGCGCGGTGAGCGAAACCAGCCTTTGCCTGGCCCATCGTACGTGAGCGCTCCAGCAAGTGTTGGTGCAAACGGGACTGCTGGGTGCGGCCCGGTTCGCGGCGGCACCAGCGACCGCGTGCGACCGAACCGGCAGGTGCCTCACCTCCGCACGAGAGGCGCTTGCCACGCGTCAAAACATCCGCCATAATCTCGACCATCATGCTCCGCGCACCGCAGCAAGCGACAACGCCTCGCGCGCGGTCGTCGTCGCCGCGCGACCCGAGCGCACCCAAGCGTGGGCGGCCGAAGAAGCCGGGCGCAGGGCTCCCGCACCTGCATCGCCCGCCCGTGTCGCCACACCAGCCGCATCACGTCACGGTGCGCGTACGTCGCGGCACGTGGAACCTACGCAGCCAGCGCTGCTTCCGCCTCTTCGCGGCCGCGTTCGGCGAGGTCAAGAAGCGCGAAGGATTCCGCGTCACGCACTTCTCCGTGCAGGGCAACCACATGCACATGCTCGCCGAAGCGAGCGATCGACGCGCGATGTCGAACGGCGTGCGCGCGCTCCTCATTCGCATCGCGAAGCAACTCAACACGCTCATGCACACGCGCGGCCCGCGCTTCGCCGACCGCTTCCACGAGCGCATCCTCACCGACGCGAGACAGGTGCGAAACGCGGTCCGCTACGTGATCGACAACCACGCGCGCCACCTCGCGCAGGTGGGCAAGCTGGTGGTCCCGGGCACGATCGACAGGTTCTGTTCCCTCGCCCACCCACGGCTCGTCGCGAGGCCGGAGTCCTGTCTATTGAAGACAGGATGGCCCCGTGCCGGACCGGATTGAGTCAATACCGTGCATCGCTCCGTCCCGGCGGTCACCGCGGAGCCCCCGTCGCGAACGGCTTCTTGTCCGGCGTACACGGCGGAGGTCCTGTCTCGAGGGCACGGGTCGCCACAGCGTTGCGAAAAAGCTAGGGCAACCCAGACCTTCGTGCAGCACATGAAGGCGGGCGAGGTCGGCACGGCGCGTTGGCCGGCGGACGCCGCGGATTGACCTTCGCGGCGTCCCGGCGCAACTCAGCGGGCCGCCGTGTCGACCCTAGTGAAACCCATGCCGCACCTCCGCTCGAACGACGCTGTCCTCGAACTCCCAGTCGCTGTTCTGCCATCGGGAGCGTGGCGGCTGGTAGGGCTGGCGGTGGTCGCCGCGTGCGCATCGTCGGGATGCTTCCGTGACCTCGACCTCGCGATCTGCCGGAAGGACCCGACGAACGCGGTGTGCTTCGCCGATGCGAGCGACGCGTCGTCGTCCGAGACGTCGTCATCGATGGATGCCAACGAGGACACCGGGGCCGACACGAGCATCGGGGCCGACAGCGCGGTCGACGGGACGACGACGGATACCGCAAACGCCTCCGTCGATAGCGAAGCGGACGCCGATGACGCGTGGACGGCGATTCCCGCGACTACGAAACTCCCGCCCCGCAGCGATTGTTTCGCCCTCTGGACCGGGAAGGCCGCGATCATCTGGGGCGGAATCGGGCCGCCAAGCCCTGGGGCAGTCGTGTCCGATCTGCACTCGGGCGCGATCTTCGTACCGTAACGTCGCGGCCTGCGTCGACGAACGGGCGTCGCGCTGACACTATCGACCGATGCGTCCCTTCCTTCTCGCTGCCCTCGGGTTCGTCACCGTCACTGCTGCTGCGCTGCCGGCGCGCGCCGGATGTCACCTCGCAAAGGTCGTGGAAGTGTTCGGTGGAACGGCAACCTGTCCGGCCGCGCAGTACGTGGTCCTCGAGACCACCGGGGGTAACCCGCAGGCTGGCTGGGAGGGGGACTCGGTCACGATCAACGGTGCCCCGTTCGGCACGATCGGGAATCTCGGCTCGGTGCCGAGCGGCGCAAAGATTGTCGTCGGCACCAGCGCCGCGCAGTCGCTGTTCGCCATCAACTTCGATGCGGTCGCTACGGGATCTCTTCCGCTCGCGAGCGGCACGGTGGTCCACGTGTGCTCCGGCAGCAACGTCACCTACGGCAGCGGCGGCGTCCCCGCGCTCCAACCCGGACAAGCGATCAAGCTGTCCGGCACGACGTGGTCCCTCGGCACCCCCACCCCGACGAACCGCAGCGGCAACGTCGGCTCGCCGACCGGCACCTGCCCCGCAGTCCCCGACGCCGGCCCCGACACCGCTGCCGACGCGACGAGCGACGCAGCCACCGACTCCGCGACCCCAGACGCGGCCGCCGATACGAGGACGGACGCCGCTGCCGACACCAGGACGGACGCGACGAGCGACACGGCCGTTGCGAGCGACACCGCCACCGCAGCGGACACGACGACCGCGAGCGACACCGCGACCGCTTCCGATACCGCGACGTCGCCGACGGACACCGGCACGCCGACCACGTCCGATAGCGCCGTCCCCGCAGCGGACACTGGCACGACCGCCCTCGCTCCTGCGGCGGAGGACGAAGGCTGCGGCTGCCGCACGGCAGGCTCGACGCGCAGCGCCGCCGGCGCATTCGCGTTCCTCGCACTCGCGATCGCCGCGGTCCGTCGCCGTCGCTGACCGCACTTCGCTAACCGCTTAGCGAGCGGGAATGGTGGGTGGACGTGCGACGTTGTTGGCCGTGACGGTGCTTTCGCCGCCACGATCGCCACAAGCCGATGTCCATCCTCCCGCTCCGCCGCCGCTCACCGTCCTCTGCACGTCGCGCGCTCGGAGCCGCACTCGCGCTCGGAGCCGTGCTGTCAGCGCTCCCCGCGCGCGCGGGTGACGAGGATCGCGCGCCGACCGAGACAAAAGAACCGCAACCCAAGCCGCCCACGGTGTCGCTCGGTCATGCGCGCATGGTGCACGGCGGCGGCGCTCCGAAGGGCGTCGACATGGCGTTCGCGGCGATCGGCCCGGCGCTCGATGGTTGCTACAAGGAGGCGATCGACGCCGGCCACGAAGGCGATGCGACGATCGAGCTCCGCCTCGAGCTCGTCGGACCGGGCCGCGTCGCATCGGCGGTGATCAACGCGAGCACCGACGCGTCGTCGAAGCTACGTGGCTGCGTACGTGACGCGTTCGCGGGCGCCCCTGCCGGCGGGGTCGGGCCGGCGCCGGCCGAGGTGCTCGTCTCGATCGGCTTCGCGCGTGAGGCGCCCGACGATCTCGTGCTCGCGCCCTCGTCGTGCCCGACGATCTGCGACGGCGAGATGACCGACGAGCTCCTGAAGGAGATTCGCGCGCGCGCGGCCCGCGCAGGTCACTGCTTCAAGCGCGGCCCCGCGGCAGGCGAGAAGGCCGGTCCGCTCCAGGCCGGCAAGATCCAGGTCGGCGTGCGCGTCTCCGGGAACGGCGGCGTCTGCGGCGTCTCGTCGGGTGACGACGCGTTCGGACGCGCGTCACTCACGTCGTGCATCGTCGAGACGATGAGCGAGCCGTTCACGAACGCGCCGAGCGGCTGCATCGACGTCTCGATTCCGCTCGTCTTCAAAGGCAACTGAGACCGGCCGCGCGGCTCCGCGTGCGCACGAAGAGCTCGCGCGCGTAGGTGCGCTACGCTGTCCGCCGGAGGTCCTCGATGAACCGCGCGACGCTCGCACTCGCCGCCGTGCTCGCCCTCTCGTTCGCCGGCTGCAGCAGCAGCGAGACGACCGACGAAGGGACCATCGACGAGGACGCGGGGCAGCTCGAGGACGCCGCGATCGCCGACGACACCTCGACGATGGATGACACGGGCTCGGTCGCGACCGACGCGACCACGTCCGACGCGAAGACCGACACGAGGCCCGCAGATGCGACGCCCGTGCAGGACAGCGCGCCTCCGCGGGACACCGGGAGCGCCCCGGCGGGCTGCATGGTCACGAGGCCCGGCGCGACGGGGAACGAGCCCGGCGCCTTGATCCCGGTGTGCTGCACGCCTTCGTCCGCCGACAAGGCGCTCGTGATGAGGGTGTTCGAGCTCGTGAACCAGCACCGCGCAGCGAACGGCAAGCCACCGCTCGTCTATGACGACAAGCTCGAGTCCGCGATCCAGGGACACTGCGAGCACATGCGCACGCACGCCTTCTTCTCGCACGACGCCCCCGAGGCGGTCGTCGCGAAGTTCACCACGCGCGGTTCGTTGTGCGGCACGTCCACGAGTGGAGAGAACATCGCGAAGGGGTACACGTCGGCCGAGGCCGTGATGACCGGCTGGAAGAACAGCCCCGGACACAACGCGAACATGCTCGGCGGCCACAGGCGGATCGGCATCGGGAAATCCGGCAGCGTGTGGGGCCAGATGTTCGGCAACTGATGATCGGTGAGAAGGCCGAGAAGGGGCGAGCGGCTCGTGCGTTCGACGCGATCGCGAACGCGCTCTTGGAGCGAGCGGTCCCGCGCGCACGGGAGGCGCTCCGTGAGCGCTTCGGACCTGACGCCGATCTCTCCACGATCCGCCTGGAAGGACGCGACGTCCACGTCGAGGACACGCGCGCGACGATCGCACCGGGAACGCTGGTCACGATCTCGCGGGCGATCTTCCGCATCACGGCGGATCGGCGGCGGCCTCTCTTCCTCGCGTCGCTGGAGGGCGTGATCACCGCCGGCGTCGGGGTGCGTGCCCCGGTGCGGTTCGAGACGCAGAGGGACGTCCCCGAGGACGCTTGGATCGCGGGGACCCTGTTCGTCGACGGCGCCACTTGGCCGCGGCAGAGCGGGGAAGAGAGCGCCTCGCTGTCGGGCGCAATCGCGATCGAGGTCGGCTCCGCGCGCTGGTCGGTCGACAGCACCTCGCTCCGCTCCGACGAGGCGACGATCACGCTCCATGCGACGGGCGATCTGGACGCGCCAGGCGCCGCGCGCATCACAAACGCGAAAGTGGAGCTCGTCGATGCGCGCGCCGGTCACGTCCTCGACGCGGCGAGCGCGATCGCCGCCGAGCGCTTCGGCGATGCGCTCGCCCTCCTGCGGACCGCGAAGCTCGGCGGCTCGCTGCAGTTCCGCGGCGACACAGGCGCTTCGATCGACGTCGCGGCGACGTCCGAGCGATCGTCGCTCCGCGTGCGTGGCACCGTGGATCTCGCGCGCACGCTCGATGCGAGCATCGACGGCACGATCGGGTTGCGCGAGGCGCTCGCTGCGACCGAGCTCCCCCCGCGCCTGCGCCCGCGGGACGTCGACGTCGCGAGCTGCACGCTACGCGTCACCGGCAGCGCGAGCGCGCCACGGATCTTCGGGACGCTCCACGCGCCGACGTGGCACCTCGAGCTCGCCGAGGGTCCGCTGCGCAACGTGAAGCTCGACGTCGACCTCTCGTCGACGGCGCTCACGGTCTCCGGCGAGACGCTCGTCTCCGAAGGCGCCTCCGAAGGCGCCTCCGAAGGGAAGATGCGCGTCCGAGGCTCGACGCCGCTGAGGCCATTCGACGCGACGGCGCGCATCGAGCTCGAGCGCGTGCCGCTCGCCTTCTTCGCCGCGGCGCTGCCGAAGACGCTCGTGATCCCCGCGGGCGCGCGCGCATCGGGCTCCGTGGACGTGCGCGGCCGAGAGGCGACCGGAGTCGTGACGATCGCGAGCGAGAAGACGGCGGCCGTGACGCTCCACGTGACGCGCACCGAAGGCGGAGCGCGCGTCGCGTTCGACGAGGCACCGCGCGATCTCGTCGCGCTCTGCCTCGCGTTCCTCCCCGATCCGCCGACGATCGCCCTGCCGCCGTCCACGCAGCTGACCGGCGAGCTCGTCTTCGCAGGCGAGACCATCATCGGCGAGGTCGCCCTCGAGACGGAGTCCACGGCGTTGCTCGCGAAGGTGCGTCGGGTCGGATCCTTCGATGGCACGACCATCCGCGGTCGGCTCGCGGCGCGCGATCTGGTCGCGACTGGCCTCGTCGACTCCCCCGTGCGCCCGATCGACGGTGTCGCGGCGATCGACGCGCGCGTCGTGTCCGACGCGCTCCACGTGAACGCGACCTCCGACGCGTTGTCGCTCGAGGCCCCGAGCGTCGCGCCCCTCCCCCTCCGCCAGGTGTCTGCGACGTTGGTCGTCGATCCGCGGCGGCTCGTGCTCCGCGCTCTCCGCGCCACGCTCCACGGCGGCGACCTGTCGAGCGAAGGCCTCCTCTCGCTCCTCGACGGCACCATGCAATGGCGTCTGCGCGGAAGCGGCGTCCCGCTCGAGACCATCGCGCTCCGCGGAGGGTGGACGAGCGTCGGAACCCTGCGTGGCGGGCTCGCGATCGACGCGACCATCGAGCGGCGCGCGCGCGGACCGCTCTACGGGCAGGGCGAGCTCCGCGTCGATCATCCGATCTACGAGGCGCTGACGCTCCTCGCGCCCAAGGCGACCAGACACGGTGTGACCCTCCCCCCTCGGCCCGGCACCGGTCCTCTCGGCACGCGCTTCTCGTTCGGAGAAGTCGGGATCCGCTTCGAGCCCGTCGACGCGCCCCTGGACGGAGCGAGCGCGAGCGGCTTCGTCACCCTCGACTGGAGCAGCGCCCTCGGGGGCCGCGTCGACGTGCGCGTCGAGGAGCGACTCCTGCGCGGCTCGCCGCTCGCGATCCCGGCGATGCTCACCGGCTCCCTCCGCACCACGGTGACGCTCGGCGGGACGCTCTCCGATCCGCGCGTCGACCTCTTCGGGGGAGATCCGCTGAACGACATCACCGCGCCGGTGGCCGACGCGCTCGACTCGGTGAGCCAGGCGGTGTCCTCGTTCTTCGCGCCGATCGTGAACCCACCGCCGCGCGCGAGACCGGCGCCCGCGCCACCGCCCGGCGAGCTCGATGCGATCCTCGACCGCATCCTCGATCACGACCCAGCGTCGGAACAGCTCATCTCGACGCTCGTCGATCGCGGCATCGATCCCGACGAGTTCTCGCGGCTCCTCGAGCGGAGGCGACGCGCACGACGCAGCTGAAAAGTCGTATGCTCGCGCGCATGGCGAGCAAGAAGCCGAGCAAGAAGAAGCCGGCAGCGAAAAAGAAGCCCGCAGCCAAGAAGCCGGCAGCGAAGAAGAAGCCCGCAGCCAAGAAGCCCGCAGCGAAGAAGCCCGCGGTGAAAAAGAAGCCCGCGGCGAAGAAGCGCGCGGTAAAGGCCGCGAAGAAGCCGCGCGCCTCGACGCCGCCGGTCGCCGAGGGCGCGAAGACGGAGCCGGGCTCCCTCGGCTGGGAAGCGATCGACGAGGCCTGCGCGCGCGTGCACGGCGATCTCGAGGCGCTGCACGTCGCGCCTGCGCTCCCGATGGTGGCGGGCGGAGAGGATCCCCTCGAGGGCATCTCGATCTACGCGGTCGACCGCGGCACGCCGCACTGGCACTTCGTCACCTACGGCTTCAGCGAGCTGCACGACAAGGACGGTGACGATCCCGAGGTGAGTGGCTTCGGCTTCGAGCTCACGTTCCGCCTGGCCCGCCCTGCGCGTCGCGATGCCGCTCGAGATGGGAGAGAGCCCGAGCCCCCGGCGTGGGCGTGCAACGTCCTGCAGAACCTCGCGCGCTACGTGTTCCGCACCGGGAATCCCTTCGGCGTCGGCCACCACGTTCCGCTCAACGGTCCCATCGAGCTCGGCGCCGACACCGAGATCCACTCGGTCGCGTTCGCGCTCGATCCCGAGCTCGGATCGATCGAGACACCCTACGGCGCAGTGGAGTTCCTGCAGATGGTCGGGATCACGCGTGACGAGGCGAAGGCCATCAAGCGGTGGTCGGCGGGCGGCATCCTCGAGCTGCTCGAAGCGCGCGATCCACTCCTCGTGACGTCGTTGAGGCGCCGCTCGCTCCTCGCCGACGAGCGCACCCGCCGCCTCATCGCAGAGCGCACCGCAGAGGAAGGGTCCTCTTCGGCGGCGGCCTTCACCTCACAGCTCGTGATCAGCCAGAAGGACGCCGACGCGCGCGTCTCGATCGGTGCGATCGCCATCGAGGATCTGCGCGCGCTGCTCGACGGCCGCATCCCCTTCGACCGCGAGTTCAGCCTGATGGGCCGCGGCGCGATCGCACGCTTCCGGCCTTCCGACACACCTGCGTGGAGCATGGAGCGCGGCGAGATCGTCGTGGACGTGAGCCCCGCGCTGCAGAAGGAGCTCTCGGAGAAGCTCGAGGCAAAGCGCGGCGTCCTGCGGCCCGAGCACCTGCCGAGCCTCGAGATCGAGGTCGTGCCGACCGAGATCAAGGATCAAC
>JBKJQC010000795.1:0-6687 GCA_046593995.1 Polyangiales bacterium | reverse complement strand
CAGCGGCCTCAGCCAAGCCGAACTGTTCGAACCGACGACCGGCACCTGGACGAGCACGAATCCGATTCCGAGCGATCGCATCCTCGCTGCGGGCTCGCTCACGGCCGACGGCAAGTTCCTCGTGAGCGGCGGCTACTACGTCGGAGGCAGCACCAACACCTCGGCGGCCTCGCTGTTCGATCCGGGCACCGCGATGTGGACGTCGAGCGGCACGATGTCGCTCCGGCGGCAACAGCACACGTCGACGCTCCTCGCGAACGGCGCGATCTTCGTGACCGGCGGCGCGCTGGCCGATCGCGAAGGGCTCACGCCCACGACCTACTACTCGACGTCGGAGATCTGGGCCGCGGGGCAGTTCTACAGCACGGTGCCCTCGGGGATGACGACGGTGCCGATGGTCATGAACGCCGCGCGCTACGCGCACACGGCGACGCTGCTCGACGACGGCTCGGTCCTGGTAGCCGGCGGCAACAACGCGACCGGCGTGATCGCGACGGCCGAGATCTTCGAGCTCTCGACCAACGGTCAGGCGTGCTCCGTGAAGGAGATGTGCAAGTCGGGCTTCTGCGTCGACGGCGTGTGCTGCTCGGCCGAGTGCATCGGCAACTGCATGGCGTGCTCGAGCGCGTTCACCGGCGGGGTCGACGGCACGTGCGCACCCGTGAAGGCCGCGACCGATCCGAAGAAGAGCTGCAAGGACGACGGCGCCGCGACGTGCGCCAAGAACGGGCTCTGCGACGGCTTGGGCGCGTGCTCGAACTATCCCGCGACGCCGTGCACCCCGCAGGCGTGCACCATCGGCTCCGACTGCACGAGCGGCTATTGCTTCGACGGCATCTGCTGCAACGCGAGCTGCAGCGGGACGTGTCGCGCCTGCACCGCGGCCAAGAAGGGCGCAGGGCAGGACGGCATCTGCGAGCCGGTCAAGGACGGCACCGATCCCGACGCCGAGTGCGCCACCATGGGGACGGGGCTCTGTCAGTCCGACGGCGTGTGCAACGGCTCCGGCGCGTGCCGGGTGACCACCGTCGGCACGACCTGCGCGGCGAAGACCTGCAGCGGAACGACGGCCTCGAACGACGGCTCGATCTGCTCGACGACCGGGAGCTGCGTGGCCGCGACGGTCGTGCAGTGCCGACCCTACCTCTGCGACGCGGCGACGGGCGGTTGCAAGACCACCTGCGAGAGTGACGCCGACTGCTCCTCCGGGCTGAAGTGCAACGACGGCTCGTGCAGCGGCAAGGCGAACGGCGCGACCTGCGGGACCGCGGTCGAGTGCACCTCGGGCTTCTGCGCCGACGGCATCTGCTGCAACACCTCGTGCTCCGGGCAGTGCGAAGCCTGCGACGTCGCGGGCACGCTCGGGACCTGCTCGGCCGTCACCGGCGCGCCGCACGGTACGAAGACGCCGTGCTCCGGGACCGCGGGTGACGTCTGTGCCGGCCGCTGCGACGGCGTGCGCCGTACGTCGTGCACCTGGCCGGCGACCGAGACGACCTGCGCGGCGTCCTGCACGGGATCGACCATCACCGAGCGGAAGTGCAGCGGTGGCGGGAGCTGCGGTTCGACGCGGACGCGCAACTGCGCGCCCTTCGTCTGCGACGCGACCGGCGCGGGTTGCTTCACGAGCTGCACGACCGACGCGCAGTGCGCGACCGGCAACAAGTGCGTCGGCGGCACCTGTACGCCGCCGAACACGAACGCGGTGTGCGACGGAAACAGCACGCTCACGAACCCCGACGGCACCAAGGTGGAGTGCTTCCCCTTCAAGTGCAGCGGCAACACCTGCCGGTCGCGCTGCAGCTCGGCGACGCAGTGCTCCCTCGGTGCGCTGTGCGACACCAAGACCGCGCAGTGCGTGGGCGGCACCCCGGCGAGCAGCAGCGAAGGGTGCTTCGGGTGCGCGATGCCCTCGCAGGCCTCGGACGCCGATCGCCTCGCGCTCGGTGCGTTCGTGACCGCGCTCCTCGGCTCGACCCTCGCGCGGCGCCGTCGCACGTCACGAAGAGACTAAACAAACAGGGAGACGGGGAGACGGGGAGGTTTCAGGGTCAAGCCGAGATCGGCAGATCCAGGAATTCTCCTCAGGACTCCTCTCTTCTCCCCGCCTCCCTGTGAATCTCGTTCTCTTCGGGGTCAGGTCGGGAAGGGCTCCGCGGCGTTGCGGCGACGCACGCCGCGCTCCTTCGCGCTCCGCACGAGATCGTCGCACAGGCGATCGAACTCGATCCCCGTGACGCCCGCAGCCTCGGGGAACAGGCTCGTCGGCGTCATGCCCGGGATCGTGTTGAGCTCGAGGAGGATGATCTCCGCCTCGGGGCCGCCCGGACCGACGACGAAGTCGCTGCGCGAGAGATCACGCACACCGAGCGCGCGGTGCGCGGCGACGGAGATCTCCTGCACGCGCGCGAGCGTCGCCGGATCGAGCGGCGCGGGACAGAGATGCTCCGAGCCTCCCTTTCCGTAGCGCGACTGGAAGTCGTACCACTCGGCGGCCTTGGAGCGGATCTCGGTCGGCGGCAGCGCGCGCGGTCTGCGTCCATGGAGATCGAGCACGCCGCAGGTCACCTCGCGTCCCTGGTGGAACCGCTCGACGAGCACGACATCGTCGAGCGTGAACGCCTTTTCGAGCGCCGCGAGGAGGAGCGGATCCTCCTCGCCGGAGAGTCCGGGGAGCAACGTCACACCGAGCCCCGACCCTTGGGTCGCCGGCTTGACGACGATGGACGTGCCGAGCGTTCCGACGGCGGTGCGCGCGAGCGTCGCGATGCCGCGATCGAGACGAAGCGCGAGCTCCTCGGCGATCGGGAGCCCTGCGCCGCGGAAGGCGACCTTCGCCTGCACCTTGTCGTTGGCGAGCGCCGAGGCGAGCACGCCGGCTCCGACGTAGGGCAGCCGGAGGAGCTCGAGGAGACCCTGCAGGCATCCGTCTTCGCCGATCGCGCCGTGTACGACCGGGAACACGACCTCGAACGGCGACGAGAGCAGCTTCGCGGGCAGCGAGTCGTCGAGCTCGAGGCGCGTCACGTCGTGTCCGCGGCGTGCGAGCGCGGCTGCCACGCCCGCCGCCGAGACGCGGCTCACCTCGGCTTCCGACGACGGACCACCCTGGATGACGGCGACACGCACCGCGTCCGGGAAGGGAGGGGGCAGTGACGATGCAGGGGCGCGCAGCATGGGCGCGCCCGTTAGCATGGGACAAGCGAATCGACGATGCGCGGCCCCGCATCTCGGTGGACGAGACATGCGAGACAAAGACGCGGAGAAGACGGGAGCGTTCGTGAAGCCGCCGGGCGTCGACGACGCCGCGACGCTCACGGTCATCCGCGTGCCGCGCGAATGGGCCCGTTGGCGCCTCGATCGCGTGGTGGTCGCGACGTTCCACCGCATGAGTCGCACGCGCGCGCAGGTCGTCGTCACGACCGGCGCGTTCACGAGCGAAGGACGGAAGCTGAGATCGAACGACCGGGTGCGCGAGGGCGACGTCGTCCTCCTCTGGCGCCCGCCGTTCGACGAGCCGGACGTGCCGCTCCACTGTCCGGTCGTCTACGAGGACGAGCGCCTGCTCGCCATCGCCAAGCCTCCGGGGCTGCCGGTCCATCCGACGGCGCGCTACCACCACAAGACGGTGACCGCCGTCCTCGCGAAGGAGCGTCCCGGCGAGTTCCTCGCGCTCTGTCATCGCATCGATCGCGAGACCTCGGGCGTGCTCCTCTTGGCGAAGGATCGCGAGGCCGAGCGGTTCGTGAAGACGGTGCTCGAGGAGCGCGCGCCGCCGGTCCACCGCCCGCGCGCGGAGATCGAAAAACGCTACCTCGCGATCACCTGGGGTGTCCCCGAGCCGACGCGCGGCCGCATCGCGCTATCGATGAAGCTCGATCTCGAGAACCGCCTCGGCGTGAAGATGAAGGTCGCAGACGGAGATCCCGACGCGCTCGAGGCCGCGACCCGCTACGAGGTCCTCGAGACGCGCGGCAAAGGCAAGCGTTACGCGCTGGTGCAGTGCGATCTCGAGACCGGGCGGCAGCACCAGATCCGCCTCCACCTCGCGGCGACCAACACGCCGATCGTCGGAGACAAGCTCTACGGCCCGGACGACGCGCTGTTCGAGCGAGGGGTGGACGGGACGCTGACGGCGGACGACGTGGATCTGCTCGAGCTACCGCGTCACGCGTTGCACGCGCATCGGCTGGTGGTGCCGAATCCATCGCGGCCGATGGAAGGGATCGAGATCATCGCCCCGCTGCCGGCGGATCTGCGAGCGTTCTGGGAGGGCTTGGCGATGTAATCCTCGGCTTGTCGTGCGTGTCATTCCCACGGACCCTCCCCCGGCCCCTCCCAAGGGAGGGGTCCCGTCCGACGCAAGTCGAGAGCTGCCGCACTCCCCGCAGGCGCGTCACGCGCTGCCGCACTGCCCGAAAGTCGAGTGCGTTTGAACGGGACCCCTCCCTCGGGAGGGGCCGGGGGAGGGAAAGCGCGCGCAGTGGACCCGCCATCAGCGCACTCAGATCAACCCCTCAGAACGGCACGAGATCCCACCGCTCACTCGCCTCCACGGCAACATCCCCCGGGGCGAACACGACCTTCGCGGTCTGGTTCTTTCGCCACAGCTCGGCCTCGTTGTCGAAGAACTTCTCGCCCGGTTTCCAGATGTTCCCACCGGGGAGCGCGTTCTGGACCTGGGGGCCGGTCTTGTCGAGGACGGCGACCATGCGCTGCGCCGGGCCGCTCGAGTAGGTGAAGTCGTAGTTGTAGCCGGATCCGCCGAGGCCGAAGTCGCTCCGGTCGAGGACCTGGTCGTCGCCGTGGCGGGGGAAGCGGGCGTCGGGGAAGCCGTCGTCCTGCTCGGGGATCGAGAGCTGACGCTCGGTGCCGGGGAGCATCGACTTGAAGGTGATGCCGTGGGCCGCGCCCCAGCGCCATTTGTCGGGGCTCGCGCCGTAGGTCTTCACGATGTGGTCGAGCCCGTCGAGGAGCGCGAGGAGGAGCTGTTGATCCTTCGTCTCGACGACGTCCGTCGTGGTGAGGTCGTCCCAGAGGATGCTCTCGCCGTTCGCGTCGGCCGTCGCGAGCGTGTCCTTCTTCTCGAGGATGCGCACGAGCGCCTTGGTCTGCAGCTCCTTCATCCAGTGCGGCTTGCCCATCGCCGTCCACTCGTCGTCGAGCGCGCGCTTGTAGATTCCGATCATCGCCGCGTTGAAGATCAGCGTGGCCTGGCTCGACGTGATCTCGTCGCTCGAGGGGACCGGATCGGTTCCGACGGGGAGCGCGGCCGGCGTGTCGAAGCCGCCGCCTCCGGCCCAGTGTTCGAGGACGGACACCACGAACTGGAGGCGCGCCGGGTCCCAGCGCTCGCTCTTCACGATCGCATCGAGCTCGGGATCCGCGGTCGTCGCAGCGCGCGCGGCGATCCCGCGCTTCAGCGCGAGAACGAAGTACTTCGACAGGCGCGTGCCGAGCGGCGACTTCGCGTCGCCCTGGATCGCGGCCATCTCCTCGGCGGTGAGCTTGCCGCCGGAGTCGAGGACCGCGTCGAGGCGCTCGCGGAGACGGTTCTCGCGGAACCCCGGATCCCACATGCAGGAGAGGTAGAGCGCGTCGTTCGACGGATCGTTGTCGAAGGCGAGACCGTACTGATCGCTGTTGGCGGTCGCGACGTAGCCGTTCGGTGGGTTCTTCGCGTGCGGGAGCTGGGTGTCGGTCAGCTTCCCGGTCCACTCGAGGCCGGCATCGCCCGGCAGCACGAGGCAGGGCAGCTGCCCCTTCATCGTCGTCGCGTCCCACGCGAGCGCGCCCTTCGGTCGGGTCGGAACGTAACTGTGCGTCGTGTATCCGATGTTGCCGCTCGAGTCGCCGATGACCCAGTTCTGCGCGCCGGCCTGGAAAGGCGCGAGCCCGGCGATCGCTTCGTCGACGTTCTTCGCGCGATCGAGGTTGTAGAGCGCGTCGATCTCGCCGCTCGGCTCCATGCCGGTCCAGCGAATGGAGAGGACCTCGTCGCCTTTGCGCTCCGTCCAGCGTTCGCCGTCGAACTGCGGGACGACGACGCCGTGGTTCGGGATCTTCTCGAACTCGATCGGGACGCGTCGTCCGTCGCCGTAGTCGATCGTCTCCTGGATGATCTCGACCGGCAGCTCCTTCGTCGCGCCGTCAGCGCCCTTCTGCGTGACCTTGCCGCCCTTGATCACGTCGCGGTAGATGTCGTTCACGTCGAAGATGGCGACCGTCGCGCCCCAGGCGATGTTCTTGTTGAAGCCGAGGATGATGCCGGGCGTGCCGGCGAAGCCCATGCCGGCGACGTCGAGCTGCTGGCTCGGATCGTCGCTCTGCACGTGCAGTCCGGCCATGTAGAAGATGGGCGGTGCGGCGAGCCCGAGGTGCGGATCGCTGGCCACCATCGCCGCGCCGGTCGCGCTCTTCTGCGGCGACACGACCCAGTTGTTCGAGGACCACCCCCCCTTGCCGAGGAAGTCGCGCGTGATCTTCACCGCGTCGAGCGCGGGACGGACGCGCGCGAGGAGATCGGCCGAGAGGCGCGGCGTGGACACGCGCGGCGGCAGGTCGAAGAACGAAGCGCCGGCCGCAGGCGGGCCGGTGTCGAGCACGGGGCGCTTCGCTGCGGGCTCGAACCGAGCGGCGTCGAAGAGGAACCCTTTGCGGAGCGCGAGCGCCGGATCGACGGCGACG
>JBKJQC010000707.1:0-2537 GCA_046593995.1 Polyangiales bacterium | reverse complement strand
GTCTTCGTCATCCATTCCTTCACGCGGACGAGCACGCCAGTCGGGACGTCGCGCAGCTGCTTCCCGCCGTTGTTGTTCCATTTGTCCGGCTTGCCAGGCAGCGTCATGTCAAGCGCGCGCTCCAACGTGAGGGGCTGTTCTTCCTCGACGACTTCCGCGTGCACGACTTCGGCGCGAGCCAACTCCGTCGTTCCGGCCGGCTCGGGCGGCACCATGAAGTGCTGCGCCTCGTCGGGGTCATACGTCCCGCTCGTCGGCTCAAAGCCGATGCTCTTGAGGCCGGCCGTGATCGCGCGACTGCGGAGCATCGCCTTCGGGAACTTCGTGTACATCGACGGCTCACCGTTCCGCGACGGACGGTCCAGTCCCGCCCGGTGGGCGTCCGCCTGCGTGAACGTCTCGGTGTGCCGGTCGCCGTTTGGATGCACGAGATCCAGAACCGCCTCGGAATCCGAGAGCTTGGCGAACGTCGCACGGCCGCCGGCTTTCTTGAACAGCGCCAGCTGCGCGTCCGCGGCGACGACGATCTTGCCCTTCACCATCGTGATCGACCGGAGCGCCAGCATCGGATCCATCCCCAACTCTTTTCCGGCGAGGATGATCGCTGCGGCCTGTCCTGCGGTCTTGATGTGTTCCGGCAGGAAGCCCGTTGGAACGAGCGCCTCGCAGAGTCGCATCAGACCCGCGAAGTCCGTCGGCTGAACCGCTGTCTGCTCGGGTTCCGGCTCCGATCGGACGAGGCCCATCTGAGGTTTGGTCTCGAGCGCGTCCTCGACGCGGCTCGGGTGGCCCTTCACTGCTACGCTGCTCATGCTGCCGCCTTGTTGTGAGGATCGAGGACTAGTTGGGCGCCGGCTGCCGTCGTCTCGGCTACGAACCGGCGCGATTTCAGTGTTCGTTTCGCAGACACGACCGCCTCGCGCAGTTGCGCGTGGACTTGTTCGTCTCGCGACTGGTTCATGACGTACTCCATCTCCGCCTCGTCGAGCGCGCGTTGCGCGTTACGCTCTTCGGCGGCAGTCCTGATGACGAGCGCGAGCAGCTCCGCGAACTCCTTCTCTCGCTCGGTCATTCTGGTTTAATCCAGGGCTCGTCCGACTCGCTCGTGTGCTCGATGCCTGGCGGCACCGCGCCCGTCTCGTGCAGGTAGCGCAGGACGAACGGCTCGACGCGATCGTGCGGAATCTTCTCGACCGGCTCTGGCGTCACGACCTCGACGACGTCGGGCGCGTGTGCCTTGAACCATTCGAGCGCGGCCGCGCGGTCCACGATCTTCACCGCCTCGGACCGGAGCTTCCGGCCGTAGCTGCCGAACCCGACCTTCCGGGATTTTTTCTTACCGAAGTCCGCGCGCGCTGCGAGGTCACGACCGAGCAGCTCCAGCTGCGCGATCCGCCGGTCGATTGGCTCGCAGAGCGCCATGTATCGCATCTCGATCCGTGCGACCTCGGCACTTTCCGCTTCCTCGTAGCGATCGAGCTCTGCCTGGGCCTCGCCGAGTAGACGGCAGACCTCGCTCGCGGCCGCGTCGAGCTGCGCGTCCGTCGTCGGACCTTCGAGCACGATCCCGATGCTGGCGAGATCTGCGAGCTCGTCCTGCTCCGAAGGCAGGACCGATGGCGCGGCGGTCATACGCGAACCCCGCTCTCACGCGCGCAGTACCCGCACAGACCTACAGGCGGCTCACCCTGGCGCTGATACTCCGGATACATCGGGTTCCCGTCGTCGTCCTTCGGAGCGGGCCGTGCGCCGCAGCCGGCACAATCATTCGGATCCTCGCTCGTCGCTCGCTCGACCGGCGGGTAGCAGTAGCCATCGTCGCAACCACACGGCATGGCGCCGATCGTCGCGGGCGCGCCCACGTCGAGTACTCCTTCGCCATCGCAGCTCGTGCACTTCTCCCGCGCGTATCCGCAGAACAGGCACGCATCGATCATTGCGTCGACGCCGGCGCCACAGCTAAGGCAGTCCCACTTCCGTCCCGTCGGCTGGGTATACGGAATCGACCGGATGGACGGATTCACCATCGGGGCCGCTGGCGGACAGCTGCAGTGGGTGGCGTCCGTGCGGTGCTGAAACTTGAGGGCGGTGCCGACGGACTCTCCACTTCGGCCCGTTCCGCGAGTGCGCCATTCGGTCACGCGCTCAGTGCGGAGCTTCCCGCACTCCTTGCAGCGGAGCGCTTCCTCGATGAAGGTCTGAGCCTTTCGCATTGCCGCGACGCCGCTCATTTCGCGGCCTCCATCGCCTTCGTGGCGACCGTCGCGACATCGAGCTTGCGCGCATTCTCCGAAGCGTTGGGCGCCGCGAATCCCGGATAGTCAGTGTCCGGAGCTTCCTCGATCGAGCCGGTGGAGCTGCATCGATACCACTTCCCAGCTTCGATCCCGTTCTCGCCGACGTATCCGACGACGACGCGCTCGCGCTGTGCGTTGTCGTCCCACCAAAGCAGGATGATCAGGCCGAGGGTGCCAGCCTGGGCTCGCGCGCGCGAGCCGAAGGCGAGCGCGCGCGACCTCTCGCCGCTCGACGCGGAC
>JBKJQC010000602.1:0-7570 GCA_046593995.1 Polyangiales bacterium | reverse complement strand
CGACCATCGCCCGGCTGCTCGCGGAGGCGCCGCTCGACGAGCGCGTCCGCACGCTCGCGGCGCACACGTTCCTCAGGCTCGGCGAGGCCGAGGCGAAGGTGCATCGTCAGCCGCTCGCGCGCGTGCACTTCCACGAGGTGGGCGGCGTCGACGCGATCGTCGACGTCGTCGGTGCGTGCGCAGCGCTCGCGCACCTCGAAGCGCGAACGGGTGGCGTCGGCCACCTCGGGATCTCGATCGGTCCGATCCCGCTCGGACGCGGTCGCGCACGCGGCGCGCACGGGAGCATCCCGGTCCCCGCGCCGGCCGCGCTCGAGCTCCTGATCGGTCTACCCGTGCGCGACGCCGCGCTCCCTGCGTCGATCGCGGACGCCGAGCTCGTCACCCCCACTGGCGCCGCGCTCTTGCGCGCGTTCAGCGATCTCCTCCCGAGCGCGCTCGGCGCGTGGCCGTCGTTCGCGCCGTCGGCGATCGGATACGGCGGCGGCCGCAAGGATCTCCCCGATCGCGCGAACGTCGTGCGACTCGTCCTCGGCGAGCTCCTCGTCGCGCCTGCTTCGGGTGAACGATCGAGCGCGCTGACGCACGTCGTGCTCGAAGCCAACCTCGACGACACGAACGGCGAGATCGCCGCGGTCGCGATCGAAGCGCTCCTCGACGCGGGGGCCCTCGACGCGTGGGCGCAGCCGATCACGATGAAGAAGGGGCGCCCCGCGATGACGATCGCAGCCATCGCGGATCGCGCGCAGGCGGACGCGGTCGGCCGGGCGTTGCTCGCGCACACCGGCTCCCTCGGGCTGCGTCGACGCGAGGTCGCGCGCATGGAGCGGCCGCGAAGGTTCGTCGACGCCGAGACGCCGTACGGCACCGTGCGCGTGAAGATCGCGGACGGCGACGGGCTCCCCCTCGTCGTCCATCCGGAGCTCGAGGACTGCCGCCTGCGTGCGCGGGAACAAGGAGTGCCTGTGCGCGAGGTCGTGCGCGCCGCCATCGTCGCCGTGGGCGCAATCGTGGGCATGAGCTCGGGTGCTGCCACGCGCACGTGACACGCGTCGCCTCGCTCGCACGGAGTGGATCGGCGCTCTGCTGCGCGCGCAACGCCTAGCGACGCCGGCTGTGGGAGTGCTCCTCGAAGTCGACCGCGGGCTCCTCGACGGTCCGCGAGAGATCGAGCGCGCGCTCCGGCGCGCGATGCGCCGCGCGGAGCCGGACGGAGTCGAGGTTGCTGCGCAGCGCGGTCAGCACGTCGAACGGAACCGGCCGTTTCGTCGTCGCCTCTGCGTCGAACGTCGGCTTCGGCAGGCGCGAAGGGCGGGGACGCGGCGGGGGCGTCGGCATCGAGTGCAGCGCAGGGCGCGCGATGGGCATCGCCGACGGCAGCCGTCGGATCGTGTCTCGGTCGTACTCTCGCTCGAAGAGCGCGCCTTCCTCGAGCGCGACGTCCACGTCCTGAGGGTGCGCCGAGCTCGGGCTCTTGTGCGCAGCAGCAGCGAATGGCGAGCGCATCGGACGGGTGAACGTCGCCTCGTCCCACTCCGTTCGCCCACCTTCAGGAGGGGCGTTCGAACGGAGCTCAGGGTCACGGGGCGACTTGGCGCAGCACGGAAGGCGCGACTGGGAGTCGAGCATCGGGTCCCGCACGACGCTGCACGAGTCGGGCCGTCCAGGACGCGCGGCCGCAGGAGGCGGCCGCGAGCCCGAGCACACATGTCGGGCCTCACGAGACGCACGTGTAGGCCAGCCGAGTTGCGACGGAGCCAGAGCACCCCTAGAAACCGCGAACGCCATGAACACGCCGTCATCTCGCTCGTCGACCGCCGCTTCCTCGTCGAAGGCCGTGTCTTCCGTTGCAGAACGCCCCGCTACGCACGAGGCACGCCCTTCCGCGAGCGAGACGCCGAGCATCCTCGATCCGTCGGACGTCTTCGCGCCGCGCCACCTCGGCCCGCGCGACGCCGACGTCGCCAAGATGCTCGAGGTAGTGGGCTTCACGACCCTCGATGCGCTCTCCGACGCGACCGTGCCCGCATCGATTCGAACCCCCCGACCGCTCGCGCTCGACGGCGCCGCTGCGCCTCGTCACGGCGCCGCGCGCGGGGAGGCCGAGCTGCTCGTCGAGCTCCGGGCCATCGCGCAGCAGAACGAGGTGTTCCGTAGCTACCTCGGCCTCGGCTACCACGACTGCATCACCCCGCCGGTCATCCAGCGGAACATCCTGGAGAACCCCGGCTGGTACACGCAGTACACGCCCTACCAAGCCGAGATCGCGCAGGGCCGTCTCGAGGCTCTGCTGAACTTCCAGACGATGGTGTCGGACCTCACGGGTCTGCCCATCGCCGGAGCGTCGCTCCTCGACGAGGCGACCGCTGCAGCCGAGGCGATGGTGATGTGCTTCCACGCCGCGGGCGGCGCGGAGGGGACGCGGAAGATGTTCTTCGCGGCCGATCACTGTCATCCGCAGACGCTCGCGGTCGTCGCGACGCGCGCGGAAGCGCTCGGCATCGAGCTCGTGGTGGCCGACCTGGGCGCGCTCGATCTCGCGAAGGACGGCGCTTCGCTCTGCGGCGTCCTCGTGCAGTACCCGACGACCGACGGACGCGTGCTCGATCATCGCGCGCTCATCGCCAAGGTGCACGAAGCCGGCGCGCTCGTCGTCGTCGCAGCAGACCTCCTCGCGCTCACGGTGCTCGTCCCGCCGGGCGAGATGGGCGCCGACATCGCCGTCGGCACGACGCAGCGGTTCGGCGTGCCGATGGGCTACGGAGGTCCGCACGCCGCGTACATCGCGACCAAGCACGAGTACGCGCGCAAGCTCCCGGGCCGCATCATCGGCGTCTCGCGCGACGCGCAGGGTGGGCTGGCCTACCGGATGGCGATCCAGACCCGCGAGCAGCACATCCGCCGCGAGCGCGCGACGTCGAACATCTGCACCGCGCAAGCGCTCCTCGCGATCATGGCCGGCTTCTACGCCGTCTACCACGGGCCGGAGGGGCTCCGTCGCATCGCCGACCGCGTGCACGCGTACACCGTCGTCCTCGCGCGCGGGCTCGAGAAGCTCGGTCACACCGTGCAACCGGGGACGTACTTCGACACGATCCGCGTCACCCCGAAGGGGAACACCGCGGACGTCGCGAGCGCGGCCCGCGCGCGAAAGATCAACCTGCGCGACTTCGGCGACGGCACGCTCGGGATCGCGCTCGACGAGACGGTCAGCCGCAGCGACGTCGCCGACCTGTTCGCGTGCTTCGGCGGCGACCTCTCGGCCGATGCCCTCGCGCCCGACTCACTCCTGAGCGGCGCAGCGCTGGGCTTCCCCACGGAGCTCACGCGCACGAGCGCGTATCTGCAGCACCCGGTCTTCCAGGCGCACCGCTCCGAGACGGAGCTCCTCCGCTACATGAACCAGCTGCGCAACCGCGACCTCTCGCTCGCGCAGTCGATGATCGCGCTCGGCAGCTGCACGATGAAGTTGAACGCGACGAGCGAGATGCTCCCGGTGACCTGGCCGGAGATCGCGAAGCTCCACCCGTTCGCGCCCGTCGAGCAGGCCAAGGGGTACACGCGCATCTTCTCCGATCTCGAGCGCTGGCTCTCGGAGATCACCGGCTTCGCCGCCGTCAGCCTGCAGCCGAACGCCGGCTCGCAGGGAGAGTTCGCGGGCCTCCTCGTGATCCAGGCCTATCATGCGTCACGCGGCGACGAGCACCGCAACGTCTGCCTCATCCCCGAGTCCGCGCACGGCACCAACCCCGCGAGCGCGGTCATCGCCGGTCTGAAGGTCGTCGTCGTGAAGTGCGACGCGAACGGCAACGTCGAGGTCGAGGATCTCCGCGCAAAAGCGAAGCAGCACGCAGCGAACCTGTCGTGTCTGATGATCACCTATCCGTCGACGCACGGCGTGTTCGAGGAGCCGATCCAGGAGATCTGCGCCATCGTCCACGAGCACGGCGGCCAGGTGTACATGGACGGCGCGAACATGAACGCGCAGGTCGGCCTCTGCCGCCCGGGCGAGATGGGCGCCGACGTCTGTCACCTCAACCTGCACAAGACGTTCTGCATCCCGCACGGCGGCGGCGGTCCCGGAATGGGTCCGATCGGCGTCGGCAAGCACCTCGCGCCCTTCCTCCCCGGCCACCCGGTCGTGCGCCCCGACACCGCCGGCGAGCACGCGATCGGCGCGATCTCGGCCGCGCCGTGGGGCTCACCGATGATCCTGCCGATCCCGTGGGTCTACATCGCGCTGATGGGCGGCGCGGGCTTGAAGAAGGCGACGCAGCTCGCGATCCTCAACGCGAACTACATGGCGAAGCGCCTCTCGGCGCACTACCCGATCCTCTACCGCGGCAAGCACGGACAGGTCGCGCACGAGTTCATCCTCGACGTGCGCCCGCTGAAGAAGACCGCCGGCATCGAGGTCGACGACTTCGCGAAGCGCCTCATGGACTACGGCTTCCACGCGCCGACGATGTCCTTCCCCGTGCCCGGCACGCTCATGATCGAGCCGACCGAGAGCGAGTCGAAGGCGGAGCTGGATCGCTTCTGCGAAGCCATGATCGCCATCCGCGAGGAGATCCGCGCCATCGAAGAGGGCCGCATGGACCGCGCCGACAACCCGCTCAAGCACGCGCCGCACACCGCGGCCGCGATCGCGTCGAGCACCTGGAACCACGCGTACGACCGCGACGTCGCCGCGTTCCCCGCTCCGTGGGTTCGCGAGAACAAGTTCTGGCCCGCGGTCGGCCGCATCGACAACCCCTACGGCGACCGCAACCTGGTGTGCACCTGCCCGCCGATCTCCGAGCTCGCGTCCTGACCCGACTTGCGGGCAACGGATTGAACACGGAGGCACGGAGGCACGGAGGCCTGTGAGGTGCTGCCGCGCGCTTGGTATCGCCTTCTCGACGCGGTGCTCGCTCGACCACTGTCGCAGGCTGCTCGCCAACACGACAAGGTTGCTGGGACGACCGGTGACGGAGGTGGAAGTCGCGATCGGCAGATCGCTCGAACCTCCGTGCCTCCGTGCCTCCGCGTTCAATCCACTCGCCTAGGCTCGTTCCTCGGACGCGGAACGGACTTCGCAAAGCCTTCGTCCGTCCGCGTTCAATCGTCTCGGTTCGTGCTGGTGAGGCGGACCGGTCCGGTACAGCATCCGTAGCGGACCATGGCCGTCGCGCGCGAACACGCAGAGTCGGTACGAGGCGCCACCGCTCCCACTGCCGCGCGGGATGGGGCGATCGATCGGCTGCGTGGGTTCGTCATGCTGCTCATGGCGCTCGATCACGCGCGGGACTTCTTCGGGGACGGGCGGCGCGATCCGACCGACCTCGCGACCACGACGCCGATGCTCTTCGCGACGCGGTGGATCACGCACTACTGCGCGCCCGTGTTCGTCTTCCTCGCGGGGACCGCGGCGTACCTCTCGTACGCCCGTCACGGCTCGAAGAAGGAGATCGCGAAGTTCCTCGCGTCGCGCGGCGCGTTCCTCGTCCTGCTCGAGCTCACGGTGATCCGCGTGGGGTGGTTCTTCGACCTCACGTGGCGGTTCACGGCGCTCCAGGTGATTTGGGCGATCGGCTGCTCGATGCTCTTCCTCGCGCTGCTCGTCGCGCTCCCTTCGCGGCTCGTCGGTGCGTTCGGCGTCTTCGTCATCGCGACGCACAACACGCTCGATCACTTCGACGCGAAGTCGCTCGGGATGCCGCGCTTCCTGCATTCCGTGCTGCACGCGCACGGTCTGTTCGAGCCGTTCGCCGGCAAGAAGGTGTTCGTGGTGTACCCCCTGGTCCCTTGGATCGGGGTCATCGCTGCGGGCTGGGCGTTCGGCGAGATCATGCGGAAGTCACCGGACGAACGGCGGCGCACCGTCGTCGGCCTCGGTGCGGCGATCACCGCGGGCTTCGTCGCGCTGCGCGCGCTGAACATGTACGGCGATCCGCATCGCTGGCTGCACCAGGACAGCCTCGCGAAGAACGTGATGGCGTTCCTCAACCTCGAGAAGTACCCGCCGTCGCTCGACTACCTCGCGATGACGCTCGGCCCGGCGCTGCTGCTCCTCGTCGCGTTCGAGCGCGCGAACGGCGCCGGCGGTCGCGTGCTCGAGCTCTTCGGGCGGGTGCCGCTCTTCTATTACATCCTGCACCTCTATCTGCTGCACGCAGCCGCGGGGCTGGTTGCATACGTCGCATTCGGCAGCCAGATCTTCGGCCGCGCGTTCTTCGAGGGCGGCGGCGTGCGCGCATCGCTCCCCTGGATCTACGTCGCGTGGGCCATCGCGATCGCTCTCCTCTACCCGATGTGTCGTTGGTACGACGCGCTCAAGCGGAGGCGACGCGACGTGTGGATCCTGCGCTATCTGTGAACGTCAGAACGAGTCGCTCACTTGGGGAGAGCTCGGCACGCCTCGAGATCGCCCGTCTTGCACGCGCGGATCAGCGCAGTCTTCGCAGCGGGGCGATCGACGTAACCGAACGTGCCGTCGAGGTGCAGCGCTCCGAGGACGCGACACGGCTCCCTCCCGAGCCGATCGCAGGCGTCCTCGAGGACGCGACGGGCGCGCACGCGATCGACTACGACGCCCACCCCCCGCGCGAGCGCGAGACCGAGGTGCGCGCACGCGAGCGCGTCCTGCGCCGCGCAGGAGAGATCGAACAGCGCCACGGCGCACGCGTTGTCGAAGCCGGTGTCGCGCCCGGCGTGCGTCCACGCGGCGAGCCGCGTGCACGACGGCAGCGAGCCGCTCTCGCAGCCCTGGACGAGCGCCCTCGCAGCGCCGGCTTCGTCGTGGGCGGCCTCGGCAGCGCGCGCCGCGGCGATGCAGGCCTCTGCTCCGCCGCGACCGCACTCTTCGACGCAGGCCTCGTCACCCCCGCCGAGGCATGCGGGAGAAGCGGCGCGCGCGATCGGCATCACGCCCGACGCGAAACGATCCGAGGGGCACGCGCCATGCGCGCGCGGCGTCTCCGGGACGAGCGGATCGCGAGGCGCCGGTCCTCGAGACCGCGCACACGCGGCCAACGCGACGCCGAAGACTAGGGCTCGACGCCCATGGCTTCGCACAGCGCCATCGTCACGTCGCCGGCCCCGTCGACACCGACGCGGAGCGAGATCGTGCTCCCCTCTTCCCAAGGCCACCACAAGCCGTAGGCGATCACGGGACCGCCGAGCAGTTGCGTGAAGAGGAACTGGTTCGCGCGGACGCCGCCCGTGCGCGACGCGATGTCTCGGATCGGCTGCGGCGCGGTGCGGAGGCCCACCTCCGTCCACTCGGTCGGCAGCGCCTGGGCGATCGCCGAACGGGCCTGCGGGGCGACGTCGCTGCGGAAGGTCGACGCGAGGCACATGAACCGGTTGTCGAGGCTCCAGCCGCGCGTCGGCCAGGTCTGCTTCACCTTGAGGAGAGAGGCGAACCAGGTCTGGAGTTGCGGCGGTTCCCGCGTGCGATTCACCCGTGCAGGGTAGCTGCGCGCGCCCTCCACCGCAATGACGCCGACGCGTCGTGCGTCATCGATCGTCATCGATCGATGCGCGCGGCGGCGAAAGCAGCACCGAAGCCGTTGTCGATGTTCACGAC
>JBKJQC010000512.1:0-6463 GCA_046593995.1 Polyangiales bacterium | reverse complement strand
GGCGAGCAAGTGCTCGAACTGCTCTCCGCGCGGCTACAGCACGCATGGGCCGAGGCTACTCCGTGAGGAACCTTCGGTACTTCCGCAGCTTCTACCAAGCATACGCGGACCGCGACCCCTCGATTCGTGACGCGCGTGGCGAATTCGGCACGGGCCCCCGTGCCGAATTCTGATGAGGTCGGCGCGCGGATTACGTCGTCTGCTCGCACGCCTCCCGCGGTCGAGAGCGCCGGGATTCGGCACGGGCCCTGCGCCGAATCAGAGTCTTCCTTGAAGGGCTTCTCCAGCAGGCTGAGCTGGACGCACTACCGGACCTTGCTCGTGATCGAGGACCCGCGCGCACGCGCGTTCTACGAGATTGAGGCGGAACGCGAGGGATGGCCGGTTCCGCATCTCGAGCGGCAGATCCACACCCAGCTTTTCGTCCGGCTGCTCAAGAGCCGCGACAGGGATGGCGTGATGGAGCATGGCGTCGACGTCGAGCACGGGCAGCGGCAACGGCTGAGCGGCAGAGCCAGTCCGGCGGCTGCGCGCGCCGCCGTCGACGTGAACCGTCGACAAGCCTCCGTCGGTTGCGGGGTTCGTGAAACCGAGTTTCGTCGACGCGATGGGAGGAGGCGGTCGGGGGGCGGCGACTCGGGGCGTACCCGCGGTGCGGTCCAGAAAAGCCGTCGCGGCCGCTGACGACGCAACCGAACGGGCGCCCGTGCCGACTTGCTTGGGTCACGCGGTCCGCTCGCCTATCACTGGGATCCCGCCATGCGCGCGCTCGCACTCGCCCTCGTTTTCCTCCTCGCGTCCTCCACGGCCGTCGCCGCGCCTCCGTTTGCCTACGACAAGGAATACAAGGCCGCGGTGAAGCTCGAGAACGCTGGCGATATCGTCGCAGCGCTCGCCGGGTTCGAGGCCATCCCCGACGGCGCTCGCGACTACAACACCAAGTTGCACATCGCGAGCTGCAAGAGGAAGCTCGGGCGTCTGAAGGAAGCGGCGCAGGACTACGAGAAGATCAGGAGCGATCCGAAGGCGGACCCAGCGACGGTCGACACGGCCGCGAGCGATCTGTTGGACGTCCAACAAAAAATCCCGATGGTTCGCGTCCGACTCACCGTCGCGACAACGGGCGTGATCGTGGCGATCGACGGCGAGGAGATAAAGCCGCCGGTCGACCATCCTGTGAACCCCGGAGCGCACCAAGTGATCGCCAAGCGTGACGCGAAGGTCGTCTACGAGCGTCGCGTGACATTGCCGGAGAGCGCCTCCGTCGAAGTGGAGATCGACGCGCCTCCCGTTGCCGCCGTTCCTTCGGCAAAGCTGCCCACTACGGAACCGACGCCGGAGGAACCGACGAAGCCGCCGTCGCGTATCAGAGCCACGCCGTTCTTCATCGGCGGGGGCATACTCGTCGCCGGGTCCGTCGTTTCGTTCGTGCTCGCGAAGTCGGCGCAGAGCGACGTCGAGGCGAACTGCGCTGTTCAAAAGACAAAGACCTGCGACGCCGATGCGGCCGGTGAGCCTCGCATGAGAACTTGGGAGAGGGTTGGTTGGGTCTCGGGCGGTCTCGCACTCGTCTCGATCGGCGCTGGAGTTGCGTTCCTCGCAACGCGTCCAGGCGAGCCGAGCTCGAAGGCGAGCGCGATCGTCACCCCGCTCGTTGGATCGACGATAAGCCTGTCACTCGAGGGGAGGTTCTGATGATGCGCACCGGCGTCTGGCTCGTTCCTGGTCTCGGCGCGCTGCTCGGTGGTTGCCTTGAATCCGACTTTTCGACGGCGTGTTCCCGGGACGAGTCTCAGTGCGAGTCCGTTCTCGCCGATTCCGCGACGTCGGATTCGTTCGTCGGGGAGACGGCGACTCCCGAGGACTCGTCGGCCCCCGATTCCGCGTCGGATACGAAGGTGACCGACTCCGCGATCGAGCCAGACTCGATAGCGAGTGATACCACTCCCGGCGACGGCAGCGGCTTGGACGCGCTCACCGCGGACACAGAGGGCGACTTCCCCGACGCAAAGGGCGACGGTGGGGATGCTGGCGGCGGTGACAGCGGAGACGCCCCCAGCGACACCGCGAGTGTCTGCGGCCCCGGCGCATTTTCGTGCAACGGCGACGAACTTCGACAGTGTGCGAGCGGTGACGGTGGCTACACGAGGGTCGTCGTGTGTCCCACCGGAACGTGCAGCGCGGTGCTTGGTCGCTGCACGCACTGTGGGCCAGGAACGCTCGGATGCGCAGGCACGAGCCAACCCACGAAGTGCAATAGCCTCGGCTCAGCGTTCGAGCCGAACGGTGCGGCTTGCGCTGGTCCACAAACATGCGGAGGCGGTGGGGCGACCGGCGCGTGCGGATGCACGCCGATCACCTCGTGTTCGACGGGAAAGACCTGCGGCACGCAGCCGAACGGCTGTGGCGGAACGCTGACCTGTGGGCCTCCATGCGCGGTGGAGACTGGCGAGGAAAACGCGTCTTGCGCCGGATGGCTCGCTTGCGGGACGCTCAGTTGTTGCGAGCGACGCCTCGTCACCGGTGGTTCCTTCAAAATGGGCCGCAATGCGACGTGTGCTGCCGGCTCCGGCTGCGACGCGTGTCCCGCCACGCTCTCGTGCGAGACCAACGAGTATCCGGAACACGACGCCGTCGTCGACTCGATTCAGCTCGATACGTTCGAAGTGACCGTCGGGCGATTCCGCAAGTTCGTTGCGGCGGGCTACGGAACGCAGATCAAGGCCCCGATGCTGGGCGCCGGCGCTCATCCGAAGATCAGCACCTCCGGATGGCAGTCCTCGTTCGATACCAATCTCAGCACGGACACGACGGCGTTGAAGGCGCGCGTCACATGCAATTCGTCGCTCCAGACGTGGACTGATAGCACCGGCCCGAACGAAAACAAGGCAATCAACTGCGTCGACTGGTACACCGCCTTCGCCTTCTGCGTCTGGGATGGCGGAAGACTACCCACGGAGGCCGAGTGGGAGTATGCGGCTGCCGGCGGTGCGGAGGAGCGGCTCTTCCCGTGGGGCCTCTCGCTGCCTGACAACACGCGCGCGAACTACAAGAGTGATATCGGTACCGTGACCTTCGTCGGTCAATACACCGCGGGTCGTGGAAAGTGGGGTCACCACGATCTTGCTGGCAACGTCATGGAGTGGGTGATGGACTATCAGGGCTCCTACCCGGCGTCGCTCTGCGACAACTGCGCGAATCTGACCGGAGCGAACCGGGTCACCCGCGGCGGTGAGTTTGGCGGGTTGGCCACGAATCTTCGGTCTGCGTATCGAGACTACGGATCATCGCCCATCAACACGACCGGCTTCAGGGGATTTCGCTGCGGCCGATCGCCGTGACGAGCAAGACTTCGATGCCTCCCAAACCTCGCGTTCTCATCGCGATCTCGCACCGCCAGGGCAATTGTCACATCGCGCTGCTGCGTTCGATCATGCAGCTGGATACCGCGTCCATCGAGGTCGCTTTCGTCGATAGCACCCACACCTCCGAGTTGATTAACCGGAACATCCTCGTCGAGAAGTTCCTCAGCCACCCCGTGCAGCCGACGCATGTACTGCTGCTCGACGCCAACGTCGGACTTCAACCGAACACGATTCGATCTCTCCTTCAGGCGGACAAGGACATCGTCTGTGCGCTCGGTGTCGAGAGCGGCACGAATCGACTGTTGCCGGTGAACGTGGGTGCGACGCCGTACAAGCCGAAGCCGGTGCACTACGACTGGTGCAATCCACCCGCGGCTGGGCAGCCGCATTGGATCCTCAGGAACGACATGAAGAGCAAGGTCGTGCCCGTGGACGTCGGCGGGTTGGGTTGCTTCCTCGCGCGTCGCGCGGTCTTCGAGAAGACCCCTTACCCGTGGTTCTTTGACGAATTCAACCCGGAAGCAATCACTCACACACGCGACAGCGTGCTCGAAGACGACGTCGCATTCTTTCTCAAGGCGAAGAAGTTCGGCTTCGTGGCGCACGTGCACACAGGAGTGCGCTTCCAGCGCTGGACGGGTTCGATCGCGTCGCCACCGTTCTGGGAAGTGCCCTGAGCGATCGATGGAGCCCGCCCGATGAGCGCGTCCCCAGCGTTGCCCAACGTGAGCCTCTGCACGCCGACCGCGGACCGGCATGCGTTCCTGCCGCTCCTGTCGGAGTGCATTCGTCGCCAGTCCTATCCGGATGAACGCATGGAGTGGATCATCCTCGACGACGGACGTTCGCCGGCGAAGGACGTCGTGGCCTCGTGCGTGCCCGGTAACACGGACGTGCGGTACGTCCGCAGCGAGGCGCGGATGGCCCTCGGCGACAAGCGCAACCGACTGAACGCGCTCGCCACCGGTGACATCATCGTCTATCTCGACGACGATGACTTCTACCCGTCCAGCCGCGTTGCGCACGCGGTCGAGTCTTTGCTCGCGCACCCCGAGCGTCAGGTGGCCGGCGCCAGTTGTCTCCACGTATGGCTTCCGGACGACGACGAGATCTGGCGCATCGGCCCCTTCGGACCGAGCCACGCCACCGCCGCTACGCTGGCGTTTCGGCGCGCGCTTCTCGACGTAGCTGCGTTCGACGCGAGCGCCTGTGCGGCGGAGGAGCGGAGCTTCCTGAAAAACTTCTCGCTGCCAATGGTGCAACTCGATTCCATGAAGACGATCCTGGCGCTCTCCCACGGCGCGAACACCGTCGACAAGCGCCGCATCCTCGACGCGGGTCCCTCGTCCACGGTGTGGCGCCTCTCGCTGCGCCCTGAGGAGATCGTCGATCGGGATCTGCTTGTCGCGTACCGCAACGCGGCGCGCGCCCGCGGCCACCTGCAAATCAAGTGAGGTGGATCGTGGCTCGCGGTCGCACCTTGCCTGACCGGATACCGGATAGGTAAGCCGCCAGCAACAGAGCGTGGCGAGCATCCGCCAGAAGCGTCAAGACGATGACCCCCGACGAAGAAGACGGTGAAGCAGCGCCCCCCCCTTCGCTGCGCGCGTTCGGTCCGGGCGTCGTCTCGGCGATCGTGCTCTTCGCGGCTGGCTTTCGGATGTACACCCGGAATGCCGATGCGGCGCTGCAGGGCTTCGACGAGAACATCTATCGGGTGTTCGCGGAGACGATGGGCGAGCGTGGACTCGCCGGGGTCCGCGATCTGATCGAGCGCTTCCACACCGACAAGCAACTCTCGATAGGCCCTCCGCCCCTCCGTGTGTTCAACACATTCGCGTCGGTCGTCGCGTGCAAGCTCTTCGGCGGGTACACCACGCAGCATCTCGCGTGGCTCTCGTGGGTCGCCGCGATCGCCACGATCGCCGTGCTGCACGTCACTCTGCGCGCGTGGTTCCGCGACGATCGGCGGATCCCGTGGGTCGCGACCCTCCTCGTCGCATCGTCGCCGCTCGCGACGGCCCTCGGCCGGCGCGCGCTCTCGGACAGCCTCGCCGCGCTGCTCGTGATCTCCGCACTCGCCCTGTTCGAGCACGCTCGCGAGAAGCCTCGACGCGGGCCCCTCGTCGCGCTTTCCGCCGTGCTCGTCGCAGGACTCCTCACGAAGGAGGGGCTCATCGTCACCTTCCCCGCGTTCGCGGTGCTCGCGTGGGTGCACGCGCGAAACGGAGATGCGCTGCCCAGGAGCCTCGCCCTCCCGTTCGTCGTCGCGCCGATCGTCGCCGTGGTCACGCTCGCCTACGTCGCCGGCGGCACCGACAAACTCGCCGCCGCGTACTCCGCCTACGTCGATACGTCGGAGAAGATCCCCTACGCGAATCATTTCCAGCGCGGACCGTGGTTCCGATACGTCGTCGATTTCGCGCTCATCGCTCCGCTCCCGTTGGTGCTGGCGGTGGCTGGGACGGTCGCTCCGTCGGAGCGGGGCGCGCGCGGCGCGCAGCTCTCGGCGGCTTTCGTGGTGCCGGCGCTCCTCGCGTTTTCGCTGCTCTCCATGCTCAACGTGCGCTTCGTCCTCTTCGCGGACTCGCTCGTGCGAGCGCTCGCCGCGGTCGCGCTCGCGCGGCTCGCCTCGTTCATCGCCCGCATGCGTGGCATCGCGGACGACTCGACGGCACTTCTCGTCTGCGCGCTCGTGGTTTCCGCGCTCGACCTGCAACAGTTCGACCGCATCTTCGTACAAGGCAACGTCTACGATCCGATCACCGCGAACCTCGTCGAAGCGAACGGGATGTTCCGGAAGTGATCCAGCGCGCTTGATCGCGCTTGATATGGCGTAGGTGCTGATGGCGTAGTGTCGCAATTCTCGGAGCGCCGGCGAAACGTGCGCGAAAACCGCAGCGCCGGCTCGCTCCTGCGGATCGCGGTACCCGCGATGTCAGGCCTGGCATAGGGAGCGCGCCCGATGGCGCGCCCCCACGTTGCCCCAGCCCCGCTACACTTCCTCGTTCTGCTCGTTGCGAGTTGGCTGCAGCGCGCGCAGGCTCACCAGATCGAGTACCTGATGGCCGAGAACCGAGTCCTCCGTGCCCGGCTTG
>JBKJQC010000482.1:0-18252 GCA_046593995.1 Polyangiales bacterium | reverse complement strand
TCGCGAACAAGTACCGCGAGGCGCTCACGACGAAGGGCCTCGTGCTCTCGGGTCTGAGCCCCGACCAGCGCCTAGTCGAGGTCGTCGAGCTGCGCGATCACCCGTACTTTTTGGGCTGCCAGTTCCACCCCGAGTTCAAGAGCCGACCGGCGACACCGCACCCGATCTTCGCGGGGTTCATGGGGGCTGCTCTGGAGAAGGCGCAGACGAGGGCGAGGGGGACGGCGAAGAGTGCGGAGCCGGAGAATCGTCCTCTCAACTGATTCGCCCGCGGCTCGCACTTTAGCCTGTGGCCGCGCACGGTACGTGGCGGATCGCGGTGCAGCGCATCCCGCCGCGCTGGCGCGCGGCGGGAAATTTCCCCTCCCCCTTCCCCTCCCGGGAGGGAGGGGCTCCTTCCGACGCACGTCTCTTGCGACGCGCTGAGCGCCGGGTCGGGTGCGAGCACGCTTCCGCGCGTGCGTTCGCTTGTGAGCGGCTGCCGATCGCACCGTTGCTCGTACTAATAGTGTGGTTATGCAGCTGTGATGATCGGTCGCCTGCGCAGGCAGATCGTCGCTGTTCTAGCTCGCCTTCGGAGCGGAGGCGTCGCTGATCAAGAACGATCCTCCTCGACGACGCGCGCCACGATGACGTGCGTTGGAAGGAGCCCCTCCCTTCTTCGGGAGGGGGCGGGGGAGGGTAATTTCCCGCCGCGCCCCAGCGCGCCGGGCATTCCGCAACAGCCTATAGCTCGGGGGGGGGCTCCGGGGACTCGCCGCATCGTCTCGAGGATGTAGTTTGCTACTATCCCCGGCCCATGATGTCGCTCTCCCCCTCCGACTGCCGAGTCATGCTCGGCACGATCGTGCAGGGGTCGAAGGCGAAGTACTACATCCAAGACATCATCGGCGAGGGGGGGCAGGGTTGGGTGTTCCGTGCGAGCTACGACGACGCGGAAGGCTTTCCCGTCGTCGTCAAAGTGCTCCGTCCCGACAGCGCCTCGACGCGGGATGCGCTCGACCGATTCCGTCGCGAGGCGGAGATCCTGCAGCGGCTCTCGTCGAACAATCCGAGCCCGTTCATCGTCCGGTTCTACGATCACGGCGAGGCCGACTTCGCGCTGCCGCTCGCAATGAGCCCTGCGCATCGCGCGCAGCTGCCGTTCACCGTGATGGAGTACGTGCACGGCGAGCCTCTGCACGCCGTCCTCGACAAGCAGCGCGGCACGGGGCTGCAGCTGCGGCGCGTTCGCCGCATCCTCCGCGAGATCCACAAGGCGCTCGAGATCGTCCACGCGCAGGGGCTCATCCACCGGGACCTCAAGCCGTCGAACATCCTGCTCTCGCAGGAGGCCGGTCGCGAGGTCGCGAAGGTCACGGACTTCGGTCTGGTGAAGGTCGTCGATCTGCGCGCGACTTCGACGCAGTCGCTCGCGGGCGTGAGCCTCTCGTACGCGCCGCCGGAGCAATACGAAGCCGGAAATGCGCGCGTCGGGCCCTGGACGGACGTCTTCTCCTACGCGGCCGTCGTGTACGAGCTGCTCTGCGGGCGTGAGGCGTACCCCGCGAACCGCTCGAATCCGTTCGAGGCGCTGCGACTGATCGCGAGCTCGCGTCGCGAGCGGTTGATCGAGAAGCTCGGCTCCGTGTCGGCCGGGCTCCGCGAACGCCCCGACTTGGTGAAGCAGCTCGAGTCGATCCTCGACGGCGCGCTCGATCCCGAGCCCTCGCGCAGACCGCAGACCATCGGCGGATTGTGGGAGCCGGTCGACGCCGTCCTCCGCGAGGCCGAGGCGCGCGCGGACGATCCGAGCGGACCGCGCGCGCCGGCCCCGATCGCGCAGTTCCCCTCCGCTCCGCCGCCGGTCTATCCGGCGCCGCAGCCTACGTTCATGCGCGTCCCGGATCTGCCGATCTCTCCGCTCCGGCAAGGGTCGGCACCGGAGCTGCGCGCGCCTTCTGGTGGGGAGCTGCCGGTGGTCGGCGGTCGCAAGGATCCGAGCGATCTCCGCGCGTGGACGTTCCGCTGCGTCTCGCCCGGAACCGCCGGGGCACAGGTGCGTGACGCCGCCTTCGGTGACGACGCGCGCGACGTGCTCACGCTCGGCAATGCGGGCCTCGTGCAGTGGGCCGCGAACGGATGGACGTCGTATCCCCTCGCGCTCGGGATGACCCACGGGGAGCTCCGCGGCGTCGCGCGCATCGGCGCCGGAGCGTGGGTCCTCGGCGGCGATCAGGGCGTCGTCGCCTACGTCCAACCCGGCGGCACGTGGGACGTGCGTCGCTTCGATCCCGACGTGCTGTTCCACGCGGTCGCCGTCGATCCGACGTTGCAGCGCGTGCTCGCCGTCGGCCAGCGCGTGTCGCGCGGTCACGGGATCGTGGTCGAGGCGCTGGCGAGCGGCTTTCGCCGGACCTTCGAGCTCACCGATCTCGGTCCGCTGCGCGCGGTGACGTGGCTCGACGAGCGACATGCGTTCGCGTGTGGAGATGCCGGCGCGCTCGTGCGCATCGACGACGCGGGTCTGCAGCGTGTCGCGTGGGAGCGATCCGGGCACCTCCGCGCGATCGTCGCGCGCTCCGGCGCGAGCCCGATGATCTTCGCGGTGGGCACGGGCGGTCACGCGCTCGCGCTCCCACCCCATGCAGGCGCGCGCCCCGACATCGAGAAGGTCACGACCACGCAGGATCTCCTCGGCGTGTGCGTCACACCCGACGGCGCCGCGTGGGCCTGCAGCGCGAACGCGCGCGTCCTCCGCCGTGACACCAGCAACACCTGGCGACGCGTGATGACCGAGCTGCCGTTCCAGGGGAACCTGCTGCGCATCGCGGGCTCCGCGACCAAGGTGCTGATCGTGGCCGAGGACGCGAGCATCCTCGAAGCGTCCGTCTGAGGGCGTCCGCGCGGCGCTCGTCAGGGCCCGCGGCGGGCCGAGACCAGAGGCGTCCGTCTTGGCGCCGGGCTCGGGTGTCCACCGTGCGATGGCTCTTCCGTTCGCGCGGAAGACGAGCCATGAACCCGCGCCACCGCGACGGCATCTCCAGCGTGCCCGAAGCGATCCTTCGAGGAAAGGTCCCGACCGATGTCACTGATGCGGAACGCTGCGCGCCTCGTCCCCCTGACCGCCCTGCTCGGAATCGCGGTGCTCAGCGCCGAGCCGGCACACGCGCAGGCACCGGTGACGCCCGAGCCCGCGGCACCCGGCGGGAAGACGCCGCCTCCGACGACGAGCCAGCCGCCGGGTGGCGCGACGCCTCCGACGGGGACCCCGCCCATCGACACCCCCGGAACCATCGGTGCGCCGCCCGGCGCAAAGGTGAGCCCCACGGGCGCGACGGCACCCGGCACCGCGACGGCCGGCGGCGTGTCGACGGCCGAGCTCGGACCCGGCTCCCCGCTCACGTCGGAGACCGCGGCCGCACGCACCGTGTCGACCTCGAAGTACGCCGCGATCGACGAGGCGAAGCTGCGCGTCGCCGCCGCACAGGTCGACGCCGCATGGGACGCGTACCTCCCGCGGCTCACGCTCAGCGCACGCTACACGCGTCTGTCACCCATCACGCCCCCCTCGCTCGGCGGTCCGCCCGGCACCTTCTCCGTGATCGCGACCGGCCCCGGCGTGCAGGCCGGCCAGCCGATCACGGGGGCCCCGGGTCAGAACCTGATCGCCGCGCAGGGCGGCTTCACCTTCCCGGTGATCCTCGATCAGTACGTCACGCAGGCGTCGCTCCTGATCCCGATCTCCGACTACGTCTTCCGCATCCACCAGAACCACGCCGCCGCGCTCCAGAGCTACGAAGCGGCCAAGTGGAACGGGAAGGCCACTCTCGCGCAGGCGTCGGCCGATGCCCGCGTGGCCTACTACAACTGGCTGCGCGCGCTCGGCTCCGTCCTGGTCGCACGCGCGGCCGTCGGCCAGGCCGACGCGCACCTGAAGGACATGAAGCACCGGCTCGACGCGAAGGTCGTCACCATCGCCGACGTCGCGCGTGTGGAAGCGAACCTCGCCGCCGCGCAGCTCGCGCAGATCCGCACCGAGGGTCTCGTGATGATCACCGACGCGAACCTCCACATGCTGATGCACGCGGCCGGTGACGAGCACTTCCTCCCGGGCGAAGACCTCGAGGCCGAGCTCCCGAAGATCAGCTCCGACCTCCCCGCGCTGCAGGCGACCGCGATGGCGAAGCGCCCGGAGCTCAAGGCAATCGACGCGCAGATCAACGCCGGCGACAAGCAGGGCGACGCGATCTCGGCAGGGCTCTGGCCCCGCCTCGACGCCATCGGCAACGTCACCTACGCGAACCCGAACCAGCGCTTCATCCCGCAGTCGCCGGAGTGGAAGGCGACCTGGGATGTCTCGCTCCAGCTCTCGTGGTCACCGAACGACTGGCTCGTCGCCTCCGACAACAAGAAGGTCGTGCAGGGCAACGTCGGCGTGCTCAAGGTCACGCGCGAGAGCATCGTCGACGCGCTCCACATGGAGGTGGTCCAGGCCTACGTGAAGGTGCGCGAGGCCGAGGCGTCGATCGTCGCGACGAAGGTCGAGCTCCGCGCCGCCGAAGAGGCCCACCGCGTCCGCAAGGAGCAGTTCACCCTCGGCACCACGACGAGCGCGCTCCTCATCGACGCCGAAGCCGACGTGACCCGCGCGCGCCTCAACCACCTCAACGCCCGCGTCGATCTCCGCATCGCGCGCGTGCAGCTGCGCAAGGCGGTCGGCGAGTTCTGAGGCCGGAACCGTCCGAGAAAACCACGGAGGCGCGGAGGCACGGAGGTTCGAGAGTGTGCTACCGCGCGCTTCGCAACGCGTCCCGCCGCTCGTCTCGACGAGCACGATGGCTCTGGGCGCGGCGACCAGCACGACGTGCACAGCGGCGATCGGCAGACTGCTCGAGCCTCCGTGCCTCCGTGCCTCCGTGTTCAATCTTTCACGAGCTCAGGCGGCGTCGTGGAACTGCGCAAGATCTTCGCGGAGGCGGCGGCGTGCGCGTTCTTCGAGCTGGCGGACGCGCTCTTTCGAGATGCCGAGGCGCGTTCCCAGCGCTTCGAGCGTGATGGGATCGTCGACGAGGAGGCGCTCGCGGACGATCATCGCCTCGCGCTCGGGGAGCTTCGCGATCGCGGCGTGCACGCGCTCGCGCGCGTCGTTGCGGAAGCGCTCTTGCTCGCAGGCTTCGTCGGGCGAGAGGGCGTCCGACGAGAGACGTTCCACCGCCGGCGATTCGCCGTCGAAGGAGACGTCGAGCGAGACATCGCGCGTACGGAGCATCGGGAGGAGCTTGGTCGCGGCCTCGACGGTGAGACCGCTGGCCTTTGCGAGCTCGACGGGGTCGTCCTCGCGCGTCTTACGGTAGGCGCGCATCGCCTTCCGTTCGTTCTTGGTCGTGCCGATGCGCACGACGCGATAGGCGCGGACCACGTAGTCGCGGATCTCCGCGCGGATCCAGTAGACCGCGTAGGTGATCAGGCGGACGTCGCGCGTCGGGTCGAACTTCCGTGCGGCCTTGAGGAGACCGAGGTTCCCTTGCTGCACGAGGTCCTCGAGCGGCGCGCCCCAGCGGCGGTACTCGAGCGCGATCGTGATCACGAACGGGAGGCTCGCGCGAATGAGCTTCTCGCCGGCAGCGGTGTCGCCGTCGCGGTAGCGGGCTGCGAGCTCCCGCTCGGCGGCTGGTGCCAGCGTGACGGTCCCATGGAGGGAGGCTCGGTAGCGATCGAATGAATCCATCTCGCGCTTGAAGATCGGCGTCGTCATCTGGAGGACACCCCTTCCGCACCCCTACGGGTGCGGCTGTGGATTTCCTACCTGCCGCGAAGCGGGCGAGGCGGTGAATCGGTGACGGCCCCCGCCAGTGCATCAGTGATGCCGTTCATGACGCGCGCGTCACATCGCCGTTTGCCGGCGTTTCACGTCCTCCGGCATAGGGCCGTGATCGCGTTTGCGAACGACCTTCCGAAGGCGGGTTGCAGCCGCGAAAGGCTTTCGCGTTTTCCAGGCCGTCCGCCTGCCCCGCGCTTTCGGGACGGCGGAAAGCCGACCGGACGTCCTGGTCGGAGCGCCTCTCGGGTGGAGGGAGCCCGGATGGTGCTACGTTCACTCGTTCCCGCGATGGATCGAACCGTCCCGAAGCCCCCTTGGGTCCGCGAGGTCTCCGACGTCCACGTGACGACGGGGGCGGAGTCGGGACCGCAAGAGACCGGCCAGGCGCCGCAGCTCCACACGCTTCCTTCGGCCGCAGCCATGCGCGGTGGGGTTCCGCAGACGCAGCGCGGGGGCGGCGACGACGTCGTGGTGATCGCTCCGGCGCCGCAGCGTGCGTTCGGGACGATGCCGTCGGCGGACGCGGCGAACCTCGCGCAATCGTTTCGGCCGACGCACCCCGCGTTCGTCGCGCTCGGCGGAGAGGTGCTCGAGCAGTCGCCGCCGCGGCTGATCCGCGCGCGCTTTCCGGCCGACGAGAGGTGGTTCACGCCGTTCGGCGTCCTCTCCGGCGGCTTCGTCGTCGCGATGTTCGACTCCGTGGTCGGCGCGCTCGCGCACTCCATCCACCCGACCCGTCAGCACGCGGTCCTCGAGACGAGCGCGCGGTTCTTCCGCTCGCTGCGGACGGGACATCTCGTCGTCGACGGCACGGTGCTGCGCTCCGGGCGCACGACCGCGACGATCGAGTGCGTCGCGTGGGACGCGAGCAACGAGCTGTGCGCGAAGGCCTCGGCGACCGTGATGTTCGTCGGTTAGACGATCACTTCGGGCGGCGGGACGCCGGCGGTTTCGGCAGCGGCGCGTCCTTGCGCGGTCGCTCTTCCACGACCGGGCGCGACGGCTTCTTCACCGTTTCGGCGTCGGCGCGCGCGCGCTCCTCGTACGAGCGCTTCTTCGCGCCCGGCGGCGGACGACGAGGAGGCTTCGCGCCGTCGGCGCCGAGCGGCACGTGCGGTCGCGCTTCGGCCTCGCGGCGAATCGTCATCTGCGGATCGCGCTCGTCGGGCTTCAGCGCGGACGCCTCGAACGCATCGGCGACTTCGGCTCCGACCTCGACGATCGAGTGCCGACGCGCGATGTGGATGCTGCCGACGTCATCGCCGCGAATCCCGCCGCGCCGGCAGACGACCGCGAGGAGCCGACGTGCGTCGGCGCCGCGCTCGGCACCCCAGGCGACGCGGAAGGGCACGAAGTTGCGGCCGCCCGGGCGCATGGTGCGCGGCGCGCGCTCCGGCATGCGCTCGCGCTCTTCGTAGGGACGCTGCGGACGCTCGCCCGGGAGCTCGAGCTGCGTGACGTTCCGCGGCTCCGTGCTCGAGCTCTTCGCGCGCGCGACGAGGCGCGCGATGACGCGGGCGACGTTGTCGGTCTCGGCGAGTCGCTTCGCGAGCTGCCAGGTCGCGTCGTCCCAGCCGCCCCAGCCCTCGGGATCCGGACCGGTCAGCGAGTTGAAGATGCGCTCGGCGCTCGCCGCGCGGATCGCATCCGGCGTCGGGACCTTCGCGAACTTGTGTCCGACGCCTGCCATGCGGAGCAGTCGCATGGTGCGCGCGACCGCGATCGGCGGTGCGAGGACGATGCTCGTCCCCTTGCGGCCCGCGCGACCGGTGCGGCCGCTGCGGTGCGTGTACGTGTCGGCGTCGGTCGGCGGATCGAGGTGGACCACGCGCATGATGTCCTGCACGTCGATGCCACGCGCGGCCACGTCGGTCGCGACGAGCACGTGCAGATCGCCGGCGCGGAACGCCTCGATGGCGCGGTTGCGCTCCCGCTGCTGCATCTCGCCCGAGAGCGAGCGCACCGCGAACCCGGCTTCTTCGAGCTCGCTCGTGACGCGTGCGACGTCCGCGCGCGTGCGGGCGAAGACCAGCGTCTGCGCGTTCGGATCCTCGAGGAGCAGGTTCACGAGCGCGTCGACCCGCTGCTGGCCGGGGACGAGCATGATCACGTGCTCGATGTCGGCGTTCGCCTCGGCGCGTGCCCTCGACGTGCGCCGGGTTGTTCTGCGCGCGATCGGCGAGCGCCTTCACGTCGCTCGGGAACGTCGCCGACACGAGGTGCGTGCGACGGGTCTTCGGGCAGTGCGCGAAGATCTTGTCGAGCTCTTCGCGGAAGCCCATGTCGAGCATGCGATCGGCTTCGACGAGGATGACGGCTGCGACCTGCGTCGCGTCGATGCTGCCGCGGTCGAGGTGATCGACGAGCCGACCCGGGGTCCCGACGACGATCGCAGGGCCGCGGGAGAGCGCGCGCATCTCGTCGCGATAGCTCGCGCCGCCGGTGACCGACGTGACCTCGGCGCCTTTCGGCGCATAGAGCCACGAGAGCTCTTCCTCGACCTGCTTCGCGAGCTCACGCGTCGGCGCGACGACGAGCGCCTTCGGTCGCCCCCCGCGCGCGTCGCCCCCGGAGCGTCCCGTGATCAGATCCTGGATCGCGAGCCCGATCGCGACCGTCTTCCCCGACCCGGTCTGCGACGTGATGCGCAGATCGCGTCCGGCGAGCTCGGGATCGAGCATCGCCGACTGGACCAGCGTGAGGGAGGTGAACCCCTTCGCGGCCATCGCCCCCGCCAGCACCTTGTCGAGGGTCTCGGGGAAGCTCGGCTCGTCGTCGAGCTCCTCGGTAGGCTCGTCGGCGGGAGGCTCTTTGCGCGGGGCAGGCATGGCCCCCCCTATCAGGCGAAGCGGCGGAGGACCACGCGCAACATGAAACGCGGGATCATCGTGCCCTCGGCGAGGAGGCTTGCGAAGGCCCGGTGCGCGTCGACCCACTGGGTCGAATAGAACTGGAGCCCGACGGCCACGAAAAGGCCGGCGTAGGCCACGGGGCGACGAATCGGGTCGTCCAGGCGGAGCTCGATGGCCGCCCACGCGAGCGCGAGGGCACCGAGCACCTCGGCCGGGACCATCCGCAGCGGCATGGGCAGGTGGGAGAAGCGCGCGAACAGCACGGCGCCCGCGAGCGCGACGCCGAGACCGAGTCGCAAGATCCGGCGCTTGCCCTCGCCCTCGACGCGCCGGAGCAACATGGCCGGTGCGAGGAAGAGCAGCGCGATCGGGAACCACAGGCCCGCCGTCGCGAGGCCGATGCCGCCGATCGACGTCTCGGCCGTACGCGAGACCGCGATGCCTTCGACGAGCCCGACGATGATCGCAACGAACGCCGCGCGCGCGCACACGAGCCCGGTGGACTCGAGCGGCGTCGACTCCGACGCCTCCGCCGTCGCGTCCCGTTCAGTCATGGTGCGCTCACTTCCGAGAGGCTCACTTCTGCGGCGAAGTACCGAGCACTTTGGCGTCGAGCCCGCCGCGTCGATCGAGCGCGGACATGTCGTCGAACCCACCGATGGGCTCTTCGCCGATGAAGATCTGGGGAACGGTTCGCATGCCGGTCACTTCTCTCAGCCAGCGTCGCTTCTCGACGTCACCGTCGACGTCGATCTCCTCGAAGTCCCAGCCCTTCCTCTTGAGGAAGAGCTTGGCGCGGATGCAGTAAGGACACCACGGCGTGATGTAGACGACGATCTTCTGCTGCGGCTTTGCGCCGTAGCGCGGCTCGGGGTTGGGCATCGACGGAGTAGCCATCGAGAGTACGAGCAGCAAGTTCGGTGCGCGACGCATGCGTGCGCCGGTCCGCCACCCCCACGGCCGCGTTTTTTGGGGGGAGGAGGGGTCCACGGCCGTGCGAGTGACGAGACTGTGGAGAGATGCCTCATCGCTGCCGTCGGTCGCGCGCTCTTGACATCACCCCGGCGCGAACTAATCTCCGCGTCCCAACTGACGCGCGGTGGAGCAGCGGTAGCTCGTCGGGCTCATAACCCGAAGGTCGGTGGTTCAATTCCACCCCGCGCAACTAGGTGCTGTAGCACGAGGGCCGAACCCCCCAGGTTCGGCCCTCGGTGCGTTTGTCGTCGCACCGAACGCGACGAGAGGGAGCAAGCGGCTCTCGGCGAGGTACGTGCCGTCGGGCTGGGGACGAAGAAGCAACTGCCCGCCCTGGAAGAGGCGACGCAGCTCCTCGCGCGCCCGCGTGGGGTCGGTCGCGACGATCGCCTCGAGATCGATCTGGCGGCGCATGATCGCGTCAGCCGTAGGGAGCTCGATCGGCTTCTCGGCGCTCGCCACCAGGCTGCTGATGGCGCTCGTGTCGGCGCGGACCTGGGCTTCGAGATCCCGGAGCGTGGCGCGCACGGCCGGTGAGTCGTTGCCGTCGGAGATGAAGTTCACGAGCGCCTGCACGCGCGCCTTCGTCCGGCCCACCCGCTCCCGTCGGTCGACGAGCTCGGCGTTCCCGGTGCGGCTCATCTCGCCGAGGTGCGCGGCGATGCGCTGACGGAGGAACGCGATCGCGGCCGGTGAGCTCAGACGCTCGCCCAGCGCATCGAGCAGCTTGCGACGCGCGACGTCTTCACGCAGCGAGAGCTTGTTCTGGCAGGTCCCGCGGTTCTTTGCGTGGCTGCAGCGGTAGTAGCGGGCGCTCGAGCCGCCAGCGATCACCATCGGCGCGCCGCACGGGCCACAGTGGAGCAACCCGCTGAACGGGTACGTCGTCTTCTTGCCGGGAGCGGCGCGACCTTTCGGCTCGCCATCCGGACCCTTGGTGTAGAACTCGCGGACCGCGCGCAACCTCGTCGACACCGACGACCAGAGCTCCTCGTCGATGATGCGGCGCTCCGGGTGTTCGGAGCACATGTGCTCGGAGGCGTCGCGCGGTCGCGGGCGGCGCGCGTTGGTGCCGGGCACCTTGCGCCACTCGTTGCGGTTGTAGGTCCATCGACCGATGTACGCCTCGTTGTGCAGCATCGCGCGCACGGTGCTCGCGACCCATCCCTTGCGGCGGTGGCGCGTCTTCGACCGCGGCGGGGGAACCTGCTCGTCGTTGAGCAGCCGCGCGATCGCGTCGTGCGACTTCCCTTCGGTGTAGAGGCGGAAGATGCGGCGCACGATCTCGGCGCTGTCGGAATCGATCTCGATTCGATAGCCGATCGGTCGGTCGTAGGCATCGAGCACCGGGACGCTCCGGTATCCGAGCGGTAGTCCGCCGGTCGAATAGCCGGCGAGGTTCCTTCCAACGAGGCCTCGCTTGGTTCGGTCGCGGAGATCGTCGAGGTACAGGTCGCCGATCAGCGCCTTCATGCCGAAGGTCAGCTTCCCGTGCTTCGCGGCCGTGTCGACACCGTCGCCGACGCCGAGGAGCGGCACGCCGAGGTACTGGAGCTGCTGGAAGACGGACGCGGCGTCGGCGAAGTCGCGACTGATGCGCGAGACGTCCTCCGTCACGACCGCCTCGATCGAGAGGCGGCGGTTGGCGACAGCCTTCATCATCTTCTCGAAGCCCGGGCGCGCGAGACTCGCGCCGCTCGTGGCCGCGTCGGTGAAGATCAGGTCGTTGGTGACGATTCCCCCGCGCGCGACCACGAACTCGCGGCAGCGACGGACCTGGTCATCGATCGACGCCTCCCGCTGCAGCTGGCTCGAGTAACGCGCGTAGACCGCGACTTTCTTCCCGGCGAAGCGATCGCTCTCCATCTCGGCTCAGTCCTCCCCACCGTCTCTGTGTTCGTTCCGTAGTGCCTGTTCGACGAGCACGCGCGCGAGATAATCGATGAACCGACGATCGGCCTCGCTCAAAGCCTCCGTGTCGTTCGGTTGTTCGTCCTCGCTGGGCCGCACGATTCCGAGAAAATCGCGGCCTTCCACGAGGGTCGACGACGAACAAAGGGCGCGCAGGGCGACATTGTTCGCTCACGCACCAACGCCCTTGTGACGCAGCCGGTCGAGCCATGCTTTGCGCGTCTTGGCGCTCGGATCGTGCGCGTGCCAGCCCCAAAGTTCCGCGATGTCGCTCGCCGTAGCGGCGCCGCGTTCGAGTCGCGCGAAGCGTGACTGCACCTCGGCCACGAACGCCGCGTGCCCCTCGTAGGTCGGGTGGCCGGCAGACAGCGCGGGAAGCTCGCGGAGGAGCGCCGTCATCGAGAGCGCCTCCGAAAACAAATCGAGGTCAGTTTGGTCACCCCCGTACCCGCGCTCGTTGCACACCGCGCGAAACCGCGCCGTCAGTTGTTCGCGTGACGCTGCTCCGCGTTCGAGGGCGTGAGCGAGCTCGAACGCCGCACGCGCGATCGCGAACGGTGGCTCGGACATCCACTCGCGACGATCGGCGTACGTTGCGCGGAGACCGAGACGCAGCTCGCGGAAGCTCTCGATGGTGCGCGCATGTTCCAGGAACTGACGACCGGAGATGGTTCCGAGGTTCCACCCGAGACGGATGTTCTGCTGCAGTTCGCCGTAGACCTTCTCCATCTCCGTGAGGTTCTCGTCCAGCAAGCGCAATGCGCGCTTCATCCACGGGTCGAAGGGCTCGACGGGCGGCAGCGGTTTTCTCCCGCCGATAGCGCGGGCCATTGGGATGAGCTGGGCGCGGTACCACGCCGTGACGCCAAGGGCGCCGGCGACGACGAACGCGTAGCGTCCGTCCTCGTCGATGTCGCGACCAGTGCCGCGCGAGTGGTAGCGGCGACGAAGCTCGTCGCGCCGCCGATCGGGGTCGACGACGCGCGGCGCGCGCGGCAGTGCGCTCGGCTGTCGCGGGTTCCTCATCGGCGATGAGTGTAGCGCGCGGGGTGTCGCGCGCTTGTCTGCCAGGCAGCGATGGCGCCGGCAGGAGGCGCGCTGGGGAACGCCACACGTCACGTAAGTCGATGACCGACCCCCCGAAATTCGGCGGCAGCTTCGGCGCCTGTCCACGTGGCAGGGCTGCCGGCACACGCTGGTGGCAGCCGCCCTCCGCGAACGCACGCGGCCCCTCGCCAACGGCAGACGTCGCGCTCGACGCAGCGCCTCGATGCGCCGCACCTGCGCGTGTCCCCTCGATCCGCCAAGGCGCGACTCGATCGCGTCGGTCGGCGTGCCGAGATCGAGGCCGCGTCTTCGAAAACCACGACGAGGCGATATCAACGCCCGGGCCGCGGAGCTCGGCGTCGACCCACGTCGGGCTGCGAGCCTTCCTCGAGGACGCGCGCAGCTGACGCGAGGTCTGCGCGGGCGTGACCGTGATGACGAGCCCCTCGTCCCGGTGCTGCTCGAGGTCGCCGACGGGGTGAGGCGCAGCGCCGCCTCGCCCCCCTCGACGATCTTGCGGACGAAGAGGAACGGACCCGATCCGCAGGGGACGAGTGCCTCGAGCATGTTGCAGGTCGTCACCGGGTCGGCGTCGGCTGCTTCCTCGGCCAAGTGACGACGAGCGCCTTTAGGATGAGCGACTGCAGGACTTGCGGTGTGCAGCCAAGGGCCTCTGCCTCGACGCCGAGCTTCGCCGGTCCGAGCGTGGCCTCGAGAAGCTCGTTCAACCGAACCCTGTCGAAGCTGAAGCTCTCGCGCTGACCTCTGGCAATCGCCTCGGCGGCGAGCTCGCGTGCACGCGGGCGAAACCCGTCGTGTTCCGCCATCTCCATGCCATCCTCCTGCCACAAGCCGATGCAGTCGGCCGGGCCGGGCGGCTCCAAGTACGTGGACCGTCGAAGTGAACGAAGATCTTCGGCTGATCGCGCCGCCTTCCATGCGCGCATGTACTCGACCTCACCCTGCAGGAAGCCGTCAAGGTCAGTGCTCGAGCGAACCCCCATGGTGAACCGCTCGGCACTCGGGATGATCGTGCCGCGTGCCTCCGCCGAGCCGACCTCGGTGCAATCGACGAAGAGGCGCGCGAGGTTTCCGTCGAAAGCTCCCGCGATGTGGACCCACTTTCCAAGAGGGACACCAGCAGCGGCGCGAACGCTGACGAGGCCGACCCCGTCGATGCTTACCTCGAATTCCGGCCTGCACATGCGGCGGAAGAACCCCAAGCGCCACGCGACGTACGGAGGCGTCCACCGTTCGCTTGCGGGCTGCGCGATGACGGTCGGATTTCTACCTGGCGCCGTCAGCCGTACGAGCGCCTCGATCGTGAACGCAGGACCTTCCTGAGAAAATGGGCCGGAGCCGTGCAACCACTGCGTGCCCTCATATCGCATCGCCATCAACGAAAGGTACCGTGCGCCACGCGGGCCTCCGCCTCGCCAAGCGTGCAGCCCTGACCATCTGCGTACGGACGCTAAGTCAGAGCCAAAATGGCTACGACCAGGGCTGCGATCGCCAGGAGAACGGCGAAGATCGCGACGACGAGATTCCAGCCCGCGTAGCTGTTCGCAGCCTTCCCTCGTGTCTTGGTCTCCGCCTCCTCAAGAGCCTTCTCGCGGGTCGCGCGAACGAGCGATTCCCTCTCGAGTACAAGGACTCGTTCGGCAAGGGCGGTGTTCTGACGGACGAGGCCTTCAACTTCGGCGGCGATCCACGCGTTGGCGTTCTCCGTTTGGTCGCCCGAGAAGACAGACCCACCGTACCGATGGCTCGGTAGTGCGAGCGGCGCCGGCAACGGCCGCTGGAGAGGAAGACGAGCGGGAGGCGGAGGGAGAGCTGGAGGCGTGGGCGTCGGAGGCTTCGGCGCGCTCATTCGCCGAGATCCCACTTGTCCTGGAGGTACCCCCACATCGGGTCACGATCCTTCTCGTCGAGCTCGTGGGCGTAGATCATGAGCTCGCCAAGTTTGAACGCGGCGTTGCGCTCCCCTTTCAGGTCGGCCCCGATCCGCGTCAGGGGCTGCGCTGGTAGGCGCAGTCGTCCGGGGAATCGCTGCCGCGCCACTTCTCGGTTGTCGACCGCGATGGACGCGCTGAACTGCGTCGCCTCACCAACGACCTCGACGCGCACGTAGGTCCCGCGTTCGAACAGCATGCGCGACGACGCTGTGTCACACCGAAGAACGGCCTCCCCCTGTTGCGTGCGGACGAAGACAGCCAATAGGTCGTCCTCGTCGAGACCGATCTCGACGGTATCGCCGCGCGGTGAGAGCGGCCCAGGACCAAGCGCGAAGATGATCTTTCGACCCGTTCGCATCTGCCGCGACAGCTGCAGGACCGCGTTCCAGGAGAGCGCCGGTTCGTGCTCGTCGTCGGTCACGTCGGGCATTCGCGGCGGAGTCTAACGCTGCTCCGTGTGACGTGCGCGGCGTCGCAACGTCGCAACGAAAAACGATGGCAGCGCCCGGGCCCCCGCCGAGGCGGCTCGGGGGTAGCGTCACCGGTCGCGCAGCCCCGACGGGATGCCGACGAACCGGGCGAAGCGTCGGCACCTGCTCGCCGACCCGGCGAAGCGTCGAGCAAGGCCTTGAGGTCGGCGCCGTTCTCCGCGCTTCGGAACCATCGACGTTCAAGCCCTTCGCTTCTCCCGCATGGGCAGCCGAGGCGAGCCTGGCGGACAAGGCCTCCGCTCGTGACCTCTTCAACGAGGGGATCGCGCTCCGGGACAAGGGCGACGCGAAGGGCGCGCTCGCGAAGTTCCAGACGGCGTACTCCCTCTGGCCGTCCCCGAGCACGGGCCTCGAGCTCGGACGCACGCACCTGGTGCTCGGCGAGCTGCTCGAGGCGCGTGAGCGGTTCCTCGAGACCGCGCAGCTGCACCAAAGGTAACCAGGATCAGGAGTAGGGTGCCGAGCCCGAGATCGTACCCATCTCGCCACTGGTTCACGTGCGGGATGCACGCGTTGCAGTAAGGAAGGCCGTAGCTCGAGGACTGTGTTCGGACGACTCGAGACCCGTCGGCTGCGGCGCGCCGAGGCCCGAAGGGTCACCTCCGGCGCTCGCCCGCAGCAGGCGCAGTGAGGCGGCATGGCGAGCTTCGATGCCGAGAGGTGCACGATCACGGAGGCGCAACCAGCTACGCGCGGGCGCGCTCACGCCGCGCGGCGCGCAGCAAATCGCTACCGGTTGCCAATCGAGCAGAGGACCGTTGACAACCGGTCGACAAGCGGCGGAAGCGCGACGCTCACAACTTCGGAACGAACACGAGGTCGATGTAGCTGCCGGCGCCCTTACCGCTCGGGCAGGTGATGCGCTTTGTACCGGCGCGAAGGTCCGCATCGGTAATCGGGAATTTACTCACGCCGCAGATCTCGACGTCCATTCTCGTAGGGCCGTTGTAGTCGTAGTACGACACGTTCAGGCCAGACTTCAGCGCCGCAACGGTCGCTTGCGGGAGTGCATGTCCGTTGGTGGTTTCCAGCCACTTCGGCACGTATGAATTGGCGACGGTGGAGGTACGAGTCGTGGCGAATCCGTCCGTCGAGACACCCGTCGACACGTTAACGTAAACGTCCGGGGGGTACTCAGCCCCGGGCGCAGGAATCGCGGGATCCCCCCAGGAAACATTGAGGATGGATCCCTGGAGCACGTAGGTCACCCAGAAGCCCACGGGCTCACAGACGCCGCCTGAGCATGCGAAGCCTGCGGTGCACGTGCAACCCGCGTCCGCAGGCTTCGCGTCCACCGTCGTGTCAGCCGCCGAGGTGTCGACCGTTCCCGAGTCGATCACCTTTGACGTGTCCTCCGCGCGCGCGGTGTCAGTCGACGCCGTGTCCACCGGACTCACCGCGTCGCTCGCTGGGGAGTCTTCTTCGACGGAGGTGTCGTCGAGTGCAGGTCCGGTTCCGACGTCGGTGGCGCAACCCGCGATGATGCAGAACGTACCCAATAGCAACGCGCGCATTAGAACACCCCCGTGATGTGAATCGATCCCCAGCCGATGCCGGCGCTGATGTCGGGCGCGGACGCGCGGGTTGCCGGCGCCGGTCGTCGAAACAGAAGAACCGTACCCAGTCCGACGACACCCACGCCGACGACGGCCGCGCCGATCCCAACCGCTTCGACGGCTTGGAGATCCTGCGTCTCGCAAACCGCACCTGCGGGAACCGACAGGCACCGCTCGCTCCGCGCCGATGAAGCGGCAAAGTAACCGCCCACGCCGGCGCCCGCGAGCACCGCGCCGCCGATCACCAGCACCCAAGGACCGGCGCCTGTGGATCCGCGCTCGGGCGGTGTGGGTGCGCGGTCACTCTCCCGGAAAGATGCCCGGCCCCTTGGCGTCGGGAACGTCGGGAACGCGAGGGTCAGCTCACGCGTCTCGCCCTCCTTGACTGTGAAGGGCCTTTCTATTGGAGCAGGAGCAGCGTTTGGAAGCGTCGCCAGGAGTCGATGCTTTCCGGGGTCGACCCTTCGCTTCGCGCCGACCTCCTCCGGATCGAGAACGATGTCGTCCAGCTTGATGATGGGCGTTTCACCGGGAGGCACGCCGGTCACCCGCACGGTGATCGTGGGGATCCTCGCCTCGACATCGGCAGCGAGTCGCTTCGCCTCGGCGCGGGCAGCCTTCGCCGCGGTCGACTCGGACGGCTTTGGTGGGAACGCCGCTGCAGCCTCGAACATCTTCAGCGCCTCGACCAGACGGCCGAGCAGAAGATACGCGCGGCCCAGTTCGAGCGTGGTGATCGGTGACGCGACCAGTCGGTGCGCGGCCTCGAACTTGGCTAGCGCGCCGACGTGATCGCCCTTCTCGCGAAGGTCCATCCCTTCGCCGAAAAGATCTTCGGCGGCTGCTTTGTCTCCCGACGCCGGTCCCGCGTGGACCTTCGGCTCGCCGACCGAGATCGCGAACAGTGTGCTCATGAGCACGATGGCCGCGCGGCTATTCGATGACATGCTTCTTCTTCTTCGGCTTGGCCGGCGGGGGCTTCGGAGTGCCCGCTACTGGCGGCGGTGCGCTCGCACTCGGCGCGGCCTCGGCCGGCGACACCGACGCCGCAGGGGCGGCGATCGGAGGCGTCTCGGTCGCAGAGCCTGTAGCCGCTGGCTCGCTCTGCTTGGACGACACCGCCGGAAAGTGTGTCGCGCTCTCGTTTTCGGGCGCGTGGCGCCCCGCAGTCATCACAATCGCGAGCACACTCAACGTGACGACGACTGCTGTTCCGACCAGGGCTGCGGCCATCCGCTTCGACCGTCTCGTTGGGGCTGCCCGCGGAGTCTCACTCGGGCGGGAGATCGCTCCGTTCGTGGTGGGACTCCGACCTGCCATGACGACGGTGGGCTCGTCGACCCCGTCCGTCACAGAGATCGGTGGCGAAGTCCGCGCGCGCTGTCGCGTGGGCGCGACAGCCGGCTCGGTCGCCTCCGACGACCATCTCGCAGCGTCGCTCTCCACTGCGCTGGAGAACGCCGCTGCGAGCTCGAGCGCGGAGCCATAGCGTTCGCGTGGCTCGCGCGCGCACGCGCGTACGAACCAAGCATCGACGGCAGGGCCGATGGACGCATTGATCTGCGAGGGCCGCGGCGGCGCCGTGCCGCAGATGGCGACGGAGATCGCGCCGACGGTCTCGCCTCCGAACGGCAACGTCGCCGTCAGAGCTTCGAACGCGAC
>JBKJQC010000481.1:0-5085 GCA_046593995.1 Polyangiales bacterium | reverse complement strand
TCTACCGCACTTCGCGGCGTGGCGGATGACCTCTGCATCGTGCGACGCTCGCGTCATGCGTTCGCTCGGGATCTCCGCGCTGGGCCACTGGATCTTCGCCCTCGGCACGGTCCTCGGCTGCGGCTCGTCCTCGACGCCGCCATCCGGGAGCGCCGCGACCGACGCGGGCCCCGAGGACCTCGAGGACGACAGCGGCGTCGTGTGTCCGCCTCCGCTCGGCACCCCCAAGCCTCGGCCGGCGAAGCGTCCCCCGGCGCATCCGCTCGACGACACGCTGCGCATCAACCACATCCAGTCCGAAGCGACGCACAACAGCTATCACCTGAAGCCAGACTCCAATGTCCCCGAGCACCAGTACTCCCACGCGCCGCTCGCGACGCAGCTCGACACGCAAGGAGTCCGCGGTCTCGAGCTCGACACGCGCTGGAACGACGCGTGCGGACGCTACGAGGTGTTCCACCTGCCGCTCCTCGATCCGCGGACGACCTGCATGGTCTTCACGGACTGCCTGCAGCAGATCCGGGATTGGTCCGATGCGCATCAGGGGCACCACCCGCTCTTCATCCAGATCGAGCCGAAGGACGGCACCTCGGGGGAAGAGCCTGCCGCGATCGAGGCGCGATTCGTCGCGATGGAGAAGGAGGTCCTCTCCGTCTTCCCGCGCGAGTCGCTGATCACACCGGACGAGATCAAGGGGACGTCCGCGTCGGTGGCCGCGGGCCTCGCGGAGCGGGGATGGCCGACGCTCGGCGCAGCGCGCGGCCGCGTGCTGTTCTACATGGACCGGCACGATGCGATGCGGGACGCGTACACCCACGGCCGCAAGGACCTGGCCGGTCGGCTCTTCTTCGTCGACTCCGACGAGAGCGACCCGTTCGCGGCGGTGTTCGTCCTCAACGATCCGATCGGGAAGAAGGACCAGATCGCCTCGGCGCTCGCCAAAGGGTACCTCGTGCGGGTGTTCAGCGCGTCGCTCACGGAGGCGAAGGTGGGCGATCACTCCGTCGACGCAGCGGCCCTCGCGAGCGGCGCGCAGATCATCAGCACCGACCTCCCGGCGAAGGTCGGCGGCATCGACTTCTTCGTGGAGATGACCGGAGGGACGCCGTCTCGGTGCAGCCCCGTGACCGCGCCCGCGACGTGCACGGCCGCCGCGATCGAGTCGCCGAGCCTCCTTTCGACCCCGTAGCCGGCCGGATCACTCTTCCTTCGCGTCTCGAGAAGTCGGATGCTCGCCCCGATGCTCACCTGCACTCAGTGCGGCGCGCCGGGAGGGGGACGATTCTGCGGAGCGTGCGGCGGACGCATGCCGGACGCGCCGCCACCGCCTCCGGTCGCGGGCTACGGCGCCTACGTTCCTCCGCCTCCGCCGCCGCCTCCCCCCCAGATGATGGCGCCTCCGCCTCCTCCGCAGATGGCGCCGCCTCCCCCGCACATGGCGCCGCCTCCGCCCCCGCCTCCTCCCCCGCAGATGGCGCCGCCGCAGATGGCGCCCGCTCCCGCGCCGAGGGTGTCCGCACCGATGCCCGCGCCGGCGCCCATGCCCGCGCCCGCACCGGTGGTCCGGCGAGCGCCGCAGGAGTTCCGCCGTCCGGCCGGCGCGCCGTTCATCGTGCGGCTCGGGAAGGAGATCCCCGAGGGGAGCGTCGTGCACGTCGGCGTGGGCGACGGGTTCTTCGGCATCCGTCACGGTGGCTGCGAGGCGGTGCTCGAGAAGGGGAAGCACACCATCGAGGACGATCTCGAGGACGGCTTCTACATCCTCACGGGCGGCGTCGACGTCGCGTTCGAGCACGACATCGGCGTCCTCACCGACAACCACAACGGCCGCGCGAAAGTCACGATGCGCGGCAACGTCCGCGTGACCGTCGACGAGCCGCGCGATCTCGTCGCGGAGAAGGCGAGCACCTCCGACGCCGTCGACGTCACCGAGCTCGAGACCCGCGTGCGCACGAAGATGCGTGAGCTGATCATCGAGGAGATCCAAGATCTCCTCGCGAAGGATCGGCGACTCATCTCGCTCAGCTCCTCGAAGATGACGGACGAGATTCGCAAGGAAGTGAAGCTCCGTTGGGGCGGCGACGTCGACCGTGATGCGTTCATCGCGATCGACGTCGTGAAGCTGTTCCTCAAGACCGAGACGGTGCTCGAAGAGGAGAAGCCGCCGGAGTCGGTCGCGTCCGACGACTGGAGCGCGAAGTCGCCGCAGGCCGCCGCAGCCCCCGAGCCCCCCGCAAAGCCGTCGCTCGAAGCCGGCGTCACCGTCGACGTCGTATGGCACGACGGCCAGAAATACCCTGCGACCGTGCGCACGCCGGGCGTGCTCGTCGCGTTCGGCGATGGACAGGAGCACTGGGTACCCCTGGATCGCATCGGTCCCCCCTACGGCACCGGCTGACCCCTCCGAGACGAGACGAGATCAACAGGGAGGCGAGGAGAAGAGGAGGCGAGAGGGAGAAGAGCTACGAGCGGTGCTGCCGCGCGCGTTCTTCAACGTCCACGACGTGCGCGCGTCCAGGGCAAAGTCATCGTCGCGGCAGAGACCGGCAGACGTTTCTCGCCTCCCTCTCGCCTCCTCTTCTCCCCGCCTCCCTGTGAATCTCGGACTCGCGCTCGTGCGTGATCAGCTGGCAGGGAACTCGAGGACGAAGGTCGAGCCCTTCCCGATCTCGCTCTCGACGCGGCACTCGCCACGATGGCCGCGGACGACGTGCGTCACGATCGAGAGGCCCAGACCCGAGCCCTCTTGGGCGCGGGAGAATCGGTCGTCGCGGCGATAGAACTTCTGGAAGATGCGCTTGTGCTCGAGCGGGGGGATTCCCTCGCCGTTGTCCTTCACGCGGATCTCGACGGCTTTTCCGTTGTCGACGACGTCGACGCTGAGGTCGATGCGTCGCGGGCGGCCGCCGTACTTGTACGCGTTCGACAGCAGGTTCAGCACCGCCATGATGACCGCAGAGCGATCCATCGGGACCTTCGGGAGCGACTCCGGGATGGTGACGCTCACCTCCGCGTCGCCCTGCAGTCGCACCGGCGCGAAGTGCTCGAGCGCCTCCTGCACGGCGTCCCCGAGATCCCCCGGGCGGAGATCGTAGACGCGACGCCCCGCTTCCATCTTCCCCCACTCGAGCAGCTGTTCGATGCGCTCGGTGAGGCGGTTCGTCTCTCGCGCGAGCAGATCGAGGCACTCGTCGACCTGCTCGGGGTTCGTCGCGCGCTTCATGCGCAGCGTCTCGACGAACATGCGGATCGACGTGAGCGGCGTCTTCAGCTCGTGGCTGACCTTCGAGACGAAGTCCGTCTGCAGCTGCGAGAGCCCGGTCTCCTTCGCGATGAACACCCAGACGAGCGTGCTCCCCGTCGCGAGCAGTCCGCAGAACGTGAGGACGAGGATGCCGAGGACGAGGTTCCAGTCCGCCCTGCCGCGCACGAGGAGGATCGACCCGATGACGATGAGGAGGCCGCTCGGGACGAGCACGAGCAGGATCAGGAGCCACGCGATGCGCCGATAGGCCGCGGCCGGATCGCGCGCCCCCGGACGACGCGCGCGCCCGAGCGTGACCTCGAGCGACGGACGGTTCGGAGACCCCGGACGCGCCTCGGTCGAGAGCTCCTCCATCGATTTTTCCAATTCGTGACGCATCCGTGGACGTGAACGAACACGCCTCAGGCGTTGAGCAGGCGTCGACGGAGACGCGCGAGCGGTCCGATGCCGCCGCCGAAGGCGCCGCCGAGCAACGCGATGAAGAGGAACCCGAGGTCCCACCACCCGGACGCAACGAGCACCGAGAGGCGGAACGGCACGGCGTAGAGGAAGCGCACCACCACGGCCGCGAAGCCGTAGCCGATCAGCGAGCCCGCGAGGAAGCGCCGCATGTCGGCGGCGAGCTCCATCGCGCGGACGGAGTTGCGCCAGACGTTCTTGGTCACGTGGACGATCCACACGATGAGCGGCGTGATGCCGGCGGCCATCGAGAAGAGCGACATCAGGAGCACTTCGCTCTCGGTGACCTCACGGTTGCCGACGGCGCGGATCGTCCCCGCGGCAGCCGCGACCACGAGGACGAGGATCCAGGTCGCCGCCACCGGCGTGAGGAGGGCGATCGTCGGGCGCGCGAGCTTCGCGTCGCGTCCCGCCGACTCGAGCTTGTCGAGCTCGCGCAAGCGCTGCGTGCTGCGGCGTTTCTCGACGACGGCCGCAGCGGCCGGAGCCGGGGCGTCGTTACCGAGGAACGTGGACGCGCGCTCGTCGGTCTTCGAGCCGGCCGGCGTCACCATCACGCCCGGCATCGGCGGCGGCATGATCGACATCGAGGCGCCGACGTCGAACACGGCGAGATCCCGGTCGAGCTCCTCCATCGACTGGTATCGCTCGGACTTGTCCTTCGCCATCGCCTTCTGGACGACGACCTCGAGCGCCTCCGGGATGGACGGCTCGATCGAGCGCGGTCGCTTCGGCTCCTCGCTCAGCACGGCGGTGATCACGGAGCCGGCGTCGGTCCCCTCGAACGCGCGCAGTCCCGTGAGCATGCGGTACATGATCGCGCCGAGCGCGTAGATGTCGCAGCGCGCGTCGACCTTCTCGCCGCGCGCCTGCTCCGGCGCCATGTAGTTCGGCGTGCCCATGATCATGCCGGTGCGCGTGAGGTTCGTGTCCTTGCCGGCGATCTTGCTGATGCCGAAGTCGAGGATCTTCACGAACGGCGCGCCGTGCCGACCGACGAGCTGACGATTGCGGAGGACGTAGACGTTCTCCGGCTTGAGATCGCGATGCACGACGCCGGCCTCGTGCGCCGCCTTGAGCGCAGCGCACAGCTGACGAAGGACCGAGACCGTCGAGGCAGCGTCCATCTTGCCGACGCGCTCGAGGTACTCGTGGAAGTCCTGACCATCGAGGAACTCGCCGACGATGTACGGGCGCCCGTCCTCCGTGCGTGCGACGTCGAACACCTCGAGCACGTGGTTGTGTGCGATCGACGCCGCGGCCTCGGCCTCGCGTTGGAAGCGCGAGAGCACATCCGCGTGGCGCGCATACTCCGCATGCAGCACCTTCACGGCGAAGCGCCGCGAGGAGAGCCGCATGTG
>JBKJQC010000203.1:0-23748 GCA_046593995.1 Polyangiales bacterium | reverse complement strand
CGAGCGCGTCGGTCTGCACGGCCTCGAGCTCGGCGCGGAGCTTCGCGACGGCGTCGGCTTCCTGGCGATCGCGCTCGGTACGGAGGGCCTCGACCGCCGCCGCGTGCTTCTCCCGCTCCGACGCGAGCTCCTTCTCACGCGCCTCGGCGTCCTGCTTCGCGCGCTCGAAGCGCTTCGAGTAGTCGTCGCCGCGCTTCGTCGCCTGTTCCTTGTCGGCCTTGAGCGACGTGACGAGGGTGTTCGCCTCGTGCAGCTGACGGTTCAGAGCGTCGAGCTTGTCCTCGAAGTCGACCGTGGTGCGCTCGAGCGCGAACAGCTTGTCGTTGAGGGCGAGACCTTCCTTCTGGCTCGCGACCACCTGGTCCTTGAGCGCGAGGATCTCTTTGTCCTTCTTGTTGAGGTTCTCACGGAGCTCGAGGAAGTCGCGCGTCGACACGCCGCTCGGCCGCGGCGTCGCCCCCGGAGGCATGATCGACGGCGCGCGCGAGACGCGCGCTTCGAGCTCGCCGATCTTCTTCGCGAGCGTCGCCTTCTCTTCTTCGAGCGCGACGATGCGCTCCTTGGCGGCGGGATCCTCGACGGGCGCGAGCACCTCGCGCGGGGCGTTCTTCTCGGCCTCGAGCGCGGCAGCAGCCGCTTCGGCCTGCTCGCGGGCAGCGGCGGCGGCGGCCTCGGCCTGCGCGCGGGCAGCGGCTGCGGCGTCGCGTGCGCCCCGTGCTTCGTCGAGCTCGCGACGCAGACGATCGAGCTCTTGGTTCAGCGTGTCGGCGCCGCCGGTCGCTGCACGCGCGGCATCGGCGCGCGCCTCGTCGATCGCGCGCTCGGCGTCGCGTCGCACGGTATCGAGCTCCTCGCGGGCCTCGCGACGAGCCTCTTCGAGAGCTTCACGGCGCGCGCTCTCCGCGGCCTCGCTCCGTGCGGTCTCCGCCGCGGCGGTGCCGGCGTGACGCGCGTTCTCGAGGTCCTTGCCGAGACGTGCGAGCGCGTCGTCCTGCTCGCGGATGCGCGTTTGCATCGAGGCGAGCTTCGCGACCTCCGCGCGCACCTCGGCGAGCTCGCGCTCGAGGCGCTGGTTCTTGTCGCGGAGCTTGCCTTCATCTTCGCGAGAGGGGCCGTCGTTGCGCGGCCCGGTCGACGACGTCGCGTGCGGGGCGCTCGAGCGGACTGGCGCCTGGCTCGGGAACGGAGGCGCTGTGCTCTGGGTCGGAGGCGGCGCCGCGTTGGTGCGCGGGCCCGCAGGAGGCGGACTGCTGTTGCCGAGGAGGTTGTCGAACGCCGCGTCCGCGAACGCATCGACCTCTGCGTCGTGCTGCACGGGCTTCGGCTGGATCTTCGCGCCGCGCTGCTGCAGCTGCTCGCGGACGCCGGCGGGGATCTGCCCGACCTGGGTCATCTCGTCGTCCATGTCGTCGTCGAGGTCACCGATCGCGAGATCGTCCTCGATGAGGACGTCCTCGCCGCCGCCGCCGCTGCCGATCGTCGGCAGGAGCGCCTGCATGTGCTGCAGGAGCTCTCCGAACGCGATCGGCTTGTGCACGTAGTCCTCGGCGCGCGTCCGCAGCTTCTTGTGCTGCTCGAAGGTCTCCTCCGAGGACTCGCTCGACATGATGACGAGCGGGACGTCCTTCAGCTGCGGGTCCTTCTTCAGCTTGTTGCAGACGCTGAAGCCGTTCATCCGCGGCAGCTCGATCGACAACAGGATCAGATCCGGTCGATCGGACGCGGCTTGCGCGAGACCCGCGTTGCCGTCGTCGACGAGGGTGACCTGACACCCGAGGCGAGACAGCTCGCGACGGAGCTCCGTTGCGAAGCCGGCATCGTGCTCGAAAACGAGGACCTTGGTGCTCATGGACGCGTTCCCAGTTCCCGGGGCAGCGGTCGCGAAACTGCAGGCGCAGTTGCGGCGACGTGCCCCCGTGCATCTTCCATCACAGACGCGCGCGGAGAGCGCGCGTGACGAGGCGGAATCATGGACGGTATCGAGCGCGCCTGCAGCTGGTCAATCACGCTTTTTTTCGGTGCGACCGCGGCCGTTCGAACGGCCGCGCGTGCAGGAAACCGCACGCGGTCGCCCCCCGCTGAAGAACCCGATGAACGAGTGGAGCGACCGGTCAGGACTTATGCAAGGGCTTGCGTAGATGGTCGCCCGGGTGCTTCCGCGCGGCGTGCGGCTTCACCTCCATGCGGTGAAGGCGCTCGCGCACGTGATAGAGCTGCATCCGGGTCTGATACGGCCAGGGCCGCTGCGCGGCGTGCGCCAGGTAGGTGGGCAGATCCACCACCGTGTAGCCGGTGCCGTTTTTACCTTTGGATGCATCGCGCGGATGTGCATCCAGCCAGTCGAGCAGGAGCGCGAGCCCCTTCACGCTCGGCGCGCGCAGGTCGTGGAGCAGCACGATCCCCTGGCCCGCGTAGAGGATCTGCGCGATCAAGCGGGCGGCGAGCTTCTCGGGATCGCGGGCCTTGGTGTCCTGCGCGTCGATCGTCCACATGACGAGCTCGTCGCCGCGCTCCCGCAGGATCGCGCGCCCCGACGCCCCGATCTTGCCGAACGGTGGTCGGAACCAGTGCGGCGCGACTCCGGTGGCAGCGAGGATCAAGTGCGCCGAGTCCTCGATCTGGGTGGCGTTCCACCACGCGCTCTTCTTGTTGACCGCGAAGTGGTCGAGACCGTGGTTGCCGATCGTGTGCCCCTCCGCGACGACCGCGCGCGCGACGTCGCGATTCGCCTCGGCCGACCCCGAGTCCCCCTCGAGCCGCCGGCCCGTGAAGAAGAACGCGCCTTTCACGTGGTGCTGAGCGAGCACGCGCAGCACCTCGGGGGTCGTGTCCGGCGCCGGACCGTCGTCGAACGTGAGCGCGATCTCGCCCGAGCTCTCGGCGCCTTCCGCGAGGATCCCGGCACGATCGAGATCCGCCTCGGCGTTGAAGGCCGCCGGTACCGCGGCGGGCGCAGCCTCCGGCTCGGCGTCCGACTCGTCGACGGACTCTTCGACGGAAGAGTCCACGATGGCGACCGGCGCGCCGAGCGGAGGATCCACGGGCTCGGAGGTCATGGGTTCCGTCGAAGTCGAGGCCGTCGAAATCGAGGCCATCGAATCGCTCGCATCGAGCGGCCGCGGAGCGCCCCCGGACGCCCCCGACGAGGTCGTCCCGGACACGACGATCGCGAGCGCGCCGACGCGGAACGCGGAGGGAATCGACGGGCGCACGAGCGTGATCGTGCCGTGGAGCGGCGAGGCACGGCCAACAAACGCGTCCAAAGCTCGGGTAGGAGGCCTCCTGCCCAGCCGAGCGGATCCGCGGTCGTCGCGGTCGGGCTCGACGTCGAGAACGGGGCCGCGGCCGTTGTGAATTCGAGCGCGGCCGTGGTACCGCGATCGACATGCGACGTCTCCTCGGTGCGGTCTCGCTGGTCATCGCCCACGCCGCGATGACGATGGCGACCGCGCAAGCCCAGGGGCCGCTGTCCCCCAAGATCCCGCCTGCGCCCGTCGCGACGACCGCCGTACCGAACCCCTCGCCGGTCACCCCCCCCGTCACGACGCCGACACCACCGATCGGCGGCAGCACGGCGGCCACGACCGGCACCGGCGTCTCCGGAACGGCGGGCGTGTCGACCCCCTCGCCCATGACCGCGCCGAGCACGGCGCCGGGGGCCGGAGGTGGCGCGCCGCTGAGCTCGGCGGGGCCGGGCCTCGCGCCCGTGAAGAAGGACGAGCCCGAGCCGAAGGTATCGCCGAACGTCTACACGCTGCCCCAGTGCCTCGCCCTCGCCCTCGGGCGCGCCGCGCAGATCAAGATGTCCGAGGACCGTCTCACGATGGCGCACGCGCAGCTCGACGAGGTGACCTGGATCCCCTGGTCGCAGTGGTCCCTCTCCGGCGGCATCGCGATGGTCCCCGAGATCCGCGGGACCAGCGTGTACTCGCCGAACGGCGACATCTCGATCTCGTCGAAGCTCGGCCCCGCGTGGCGCGTCGGCATCGAAGGCGTCGTCCCCCTCTGGACGTTCGGGAAGATCACCGCGGGCGTGGCGGCCGCGAAGAGCGCCGTCGGCGTCGCGCTCGCGGACGTCGACAAGACGAAGAACCTCATCAAGCATGACGTGCGACGCGCGTACTTCGGGCTCCAGCTCGCGCACTCCGCGCGCTACCTGCTCACCTTCGCGAAGGACAAGCTCGAGGACGCCGTCAACAAGGCCGAGGAGAACGAGGACACCGACGAGGCCGATCTCCTCCGGATGAAGACCTACCAGATGGAGATCTCGGCGCGCCTCGGCGAGGTCGAGAAGGGCGAGCGCATCGCGACGGCCGGCCTACGCTTCCTCACCGGCCTGGAAGCGCCGCACGCGTTCGAGATCCCCGACGAGCCGATCGCGCCGCCCAAGAAGCCGCTGGTCGACATCCTCGTCTACCTGAAGTCCGCGCGCATCCATCGCCCCGAGCTGAAGATGGTGAAGTCGGGCGTCGAGGGGCGCAGCGCGCAGGTCGACTTCGCGCGGGCGAGGCTCTACCCCGACATCGGACTCGGTCTCGCATTCGGCTACGCCAACGCGCCGATCATCACCGACCAGACGAACCCCTTCGTCGTCGACAACGCGAACTTCCTTCGTTACGGCTTCGGCATCGTCTTCCGCTGGAACATGGACCTTCTGCCGGCGGCCGCGCGCGTGCGCTACGCACAGGCCCAGCTCGACGAGATGCGCGAGACCGAGAAGTACGCGCTCGGCGGCGTCGCGGTCGAGGTCGAGACGGCCTACGCGGTCGCGAAGGACGCCGCGACACGCGAGAAGTTCTACGGCGAGGCCGAGACGCTGAGCAAGCGCTGGGTCGCCAGCGTGACCGCCGCGATCGGCATCGGCACGAAGGAAGAGCGCGACATCATCGACCCGCTGCGCGCGTTCCTGACGAACCGCTACAACCACCTGCAAGCGGTGATGGATCTCGACGTGGCGCTCTCGCAGCTCTCCCTCGCGACCGGCGACGACTCGGTCGCCGAGTACTGACGCGCCCGCTCGCGCGACGCCGCCGTGGTCGCTCACGCACGCTCGGATTGAACACGGAGGCACGGAGGCACGGAGGTTCGAGAGTGCTGCCGCGCTCTTCATGCCGCGCCATCGTTGCTGGCGCGGGGCGGCTACGAAGGCGCGCGACGTGCGATCGGCAGAACTCTGAGATCTCCGTGCCTCCGTGCCTCCGCGTTCAATCATGCTCGTCTTCTGCGCTTGCAGGGGCGACGCGGATCAACGATGCACGCGTCATGGCAAAGGCGGCGACGAAGAAGACGGCGACGAAGAAGCGCGCGGCGCTGAAGAAGACCGCAGCGGCGAAGGTGAAGCGCGTCGCGATCGAGCGACGCAAGAGCGTCGCGCGTGCGACCGACATCCCGAACAATGCCGTCATCACCGCGCGCGTCGAGGCGATGCTCGACGCGCTTCAAATGCCAAACTCGATCGTCTCAATCCTTCTGACGGACGACGAGGAGATCCAAGAGCTGAACCGCGAGTACCGGGGCATCGACCAACCGACCGACGTCCTGTCCTTCTCCATGATCGAGGGCGAGGGTGCGCGCTTTGCCGGGGACGTGCTCGGGGACCTCGTGATCTCGGCCGAAACCCTCGCCAGGCAGGCCCGGGGGGCCCAGCGACCCGTCCTCGACGAGGCGACCATGCTCCTCGCCCACGGGCTCCTCCATCTCCTCGGTTGGGACCACCGGACGGCCGCCGAGGACCGGCGGATGCGCGGGAAGACGGACCTCCTGTGCGTCGCGGCGGGTGCGCCGCCTCTTTTTTCTTTGGGGGGTGTCGACGCGCGCGGCCGGTCGAGACCGGCCGCGAAGGGCATGAAAAAGGGCTCCGATAGAGGATCGAAGTCCGCATCAGGGCCCCCGAAGCGAGTCACGAAAGCTGCAGCGACTTCTCCTCGATCCAAGCGATAACCCCGGAAATCGTAGGGCTTTTCGCCGCTCGACTTGGTCGTCGCGCAGAGCGTCGAAACCGCTTCAAACATGGCTCTCCGCGACGCTTGACATCCGAAAAGAAACGTCGCTTCGCGGCCAGGAACACGGCGAGCCTGAAAAATAGGGGCTTGCGATGGCCCGATCGGTACGGTACTGGTCACGTGTTTCGCTGACGTTGCCAGGTAGCAACCTGTCACGCGCGAGTCCCACAGAACGGAGGCATGTCCCATGGCTGGTGCGAAGAGGCTCACCAAAGCGCAGGTGATTTCGGAGCTGGCGGAGCTGACGGAGCTCGATAAGAAGTCCGTCGCTCGCGTCTTTGACAAGCTGCAAGAGCTCATCAAGAAGCAGCTCGGCGCCCGCGGTCCCGGCGAGTTCGTGATTCCGGGTCTCCTCAAGCTCAAGGCGGTCAAGAAGCCCGCCACCAAAGAGCGCGAGGGAATCAACCCGTTCACGAAGGAGAAGGTCGTTTTCAAGGCGAAGCCCGCCTCGAAGAAGATCCGTGCGACGGCGCTCAAGGCGCTCAAGGATCTCATCCAGTGAGATCGTGAGGGCTCGGCTCTGCCGAGTCCGACACCTCTCTCCCCCCTCTCCATCGAGAGGGGGCCGGAGGTGGCAGCGGGGCGCTCTCCATCCACCCAGTACGAGGGGCGATGGGAGCGCTTCGGTGCTTTTGTGGTCTCGTGTCTATCGCCCGCGCCGCCGTCCGCGACGTGCGATCCTCGGCGACGGTGCTCCGCTCGTTGCTCGTCTCGCTCTTCCGCGTGCTCGCCGGGGTGTACTTCCGTGACGTGGAGGTCGTCGGAGCGCCGCCGCCGGGCACGCGCGGGCGCCTGTTCGCCGCGAACCACGTGAACGGTCTCATCGACCCCATCCTGGTGGTGACGAGCGCGTCCTTCCCCATCGCTCCGGTCGCCAAGGCGCCGCTCTTCCGCGTTCCGGTGCTGCGCGCCCTGTTGAAGGCGGTCGACGCCGTGCCCGTCGTGCGGAAGCAGGACGCGCCGGGCCGAGATGCGTCCTCGAACGAGGAGACGTTCCGGAAGATCGCCGCGCACTTCGGGCGCGGCGGCAACGTGCTGATCTTTCCCGAGGGCGTGAGCCACGACGAGCCGCACGTCGTCCCGCTGAAGACGGGGGCCGCACGGATGCTCGAACGCGCGCGCGCGAACGGCGCGAGCGGTCTGTCCTTCCAAGCCGTCGCGCTCGAGTTCGACGCGCGCGATACCTTCCGTTCGCGCGCTCTGGTGCTGTTCGGCCCGGTTCGCGCGGTCGACGAGCTCGGTCTCGAGGGCGACGGGCTCGTCGCGCGCATCACCGACACCATGCGCGAGGATCTGAGCGCGCTCGTCGTCGAAGGTCGCACCTGGCCCGAGCGCCGGCTGATCGCGCGCGTCGCAGAGCTCCTCGCGCACGACGCCGGCGACCGCTCGCTCTCGTCGTGGTCGACCATCGGCCGGCAGGTCGAAGCCGCACGCAAGATGGTCGGCGACGGCGTGGTCTCGGAGGTCGACGGACCGGTGACCGATTACTACGCGCTCCTCGAGCGCCATGGAGTCCTCGAGGACGACGTCGTGGCGGGCTTGCCACAGAGGCCGGGCGCGACGACGCGTGCCCTCGCCTTGCTCGCGGCGCTGCCGCTCGCGCTCATGGGTGCGCTCCTCTACTTCCCGCCCTACCAGGCGCCGAAGCTCGCGAGACGATTCGCGGGTGAGGAGCAGGACGTCGTCTCCACGTACAAGCTCGCGATCGGGCTCGTCGTGCACCCGCTGTGGATGATCGCGCTGGTGACCGTCGCGATGGTGGTGCTTCCGTCACCCTGGCGCTTCGTCGCGGCGCTGGTCGTCGTGACGTCGCCGTTCGCCGCGCTCGCATGGCTCGATCGGCAGGCGACGCTCGGCGCACGCCTGCGCGCGATGTCGGCGTCACGACTCGCGGAGCTGCGCGCCGCACGGACGCGCGCGGTCGAGGCGATCGCCCGCGCGCGCGCGCACACCGGCGTCTGATCATCACGATCCGTTTCTACGTCGCATCGCGGTGCTGACGGCCGCCGCGAGCAGGAGCGCCGCGCCCCAGGTCGCGTCACCGAAGCGCACGTAGAGCGTGGGCACCCCCTCGAGGAGCGCGGGTGTCACGACGAGGAGCGTCGTCACCTCGCGCGGCGCGCGCGCGACCACCCGGCCGAACGCGTCGACGTGCACGGTGACCCCGGTGTTCACGGCGCGCACGAGATCGCGTCGCGCCTCGATCGCGCGCGGGATCGACTCGAGCAGGTGCAGCTCGGGCTCGGCGGTCTTGCCGAACCACGCGTCGTTGGTGAGGTTCACGAGGAGATTCGGACCGCGCCCGTCGGGGGCGAGCGACGCAACGCGGCGGAGCACGCTCGGGAGCGTGTCCTCGTAGCAGTTGAGGATCGCCGAGCGCACGATCGGCGCGCTCTGCGTCGTCAACAGCACGGGCCCGAGACCGGGGCGGAGCCCGCCGCCGCGCGCGAAGATGCGACGGAGCGCCGGGAAGCGCTCGCCGAGCGGCACGGTCTCGCCGAAGGCCAAGAGCTCGAGCTTCGCGGCCGGCTGGGAGATCCGCCCTTCGCGATCGACGATCGCTGCGGCGTTGTAGTGCCAGCGCGCGTTCCGCGCGTTCTCGTCCGGCGCCTGTTCCGGGGGCGGCGCCGCGCTCAGGAGCCCGGTCAGCACCTCGGCCGATACGCCCGGACCGCGGATGCGGAACGGACCGCCGTCCTGGCTCGGCGCGTGGGGGATGACGTAGGGATACGCCGACTCGGGCCAGATCACGAGGTCGGCGCCGTGGTCCTGCGCGAGCTTCGTCAGCGCCCAGAGCTTGACGACGATCTCGGGCGCGCGGTGCGCCTCCCACCGCTCCTTCGGCGGTACGTTCTGCTGCACGAGGCCGACGGTCCGCTTCGGTGCGGCAGCAATGGCAGCATCGATCGCCGGGCGACGAGCGACGCCGTAGCCGAGCATGACGAGCACGATCGCAGCCGACGTCGCGAGGTGACGACGCCGCCGGCTCACGTCGGCGAAGCCCTCGGCGGCGAAGGCCGCGGCGAGCGCGATCACGACGGCCATCCCACGCTCTCCGATCACCTCGGCGAGCTGGAGGAACACCGGCGCGCGCGCGTAGGGCGCCGCGATGGTCCAGGGGAAGAGCGAGGGGAGGAGCATCGACACGCCGATGGCGGCGGCGAACGCGATCGGGAATGCGATGAAGCGTCGCAGGGCTGACGAGAGCGCAAAGGCCACCGCCCACGCCGCCCCCTGCCCGAGCGACAACAGCACCCAGCCGAGGAGCGCGGCCGCCATCGGCAGATCCGTGAAGCGCGTGATCGTCGAGGGGACGAACGACATCGCGATCAGGTTGGTGAACAGCCCGAAGAACAGCGCGCGCACCGCCCCCTGTCGCACCGTCGCCTCGCGCACCGCGGAGGCGAGCAACACCACGCCAGCGAAGGACGCGCCGATCAGCGCTGGAGGGAACGGGGGCGCGCCCACCGCGAGGAGCACGCCGCCGAGCGCGGCGCGCGCCGTCTCCAATCGCAGACCGCGCACGAGCCGCTCACGCATCCGGCCGATCCTCAGCAGCTTCCCTAGTCATGGCCGACCACGACGTCGAAGAACGCGCGGACCTGATCCATGTCGTGGAGCGGGGACGCCGGCGGGAGCACTGCACGCATCCCGCGGCCGTACCCCTTGGTGCGCAACCGCTTGTCGAGAATCGCGACCACGCCGGCGTCGTCGCGCGTGCGGATCAAGCGACCGAAGCCTTGCTTCAAGGAGATCGCCGCGGCCGGGACCGAGATCTCCGCGAACGAGGAGCGTCCCTCTTCCTCGACTGCGCGCAGCCGCGCAGCCGTCACCGGATCGGTCGGGACGGCGAAGGGGAGCTTGTCGATGATGACGAGACGGAGCGCACGCCCGGGCACGTCGACACCTTCCCAGAAGCCCATCGTCGCGACGAGCACACCGTTCCCCGCGGTGCGGAACTCGTCGAGCAGGGTGAACTTCGGGCGCTCACCCTGGCAGTAGAGCGGATACGGGAGGTTCGCCTCGACGAACGCGGCGTGGATGGCGCGCATGCTGCGTGTCGAGGCGCAGAGCACGAACGCGCCGCCGCGCGACGCCTTCACGAGCTCGATCGCGCGCTCGGCCGCGCGGTCCTGGAACTCGGGGTTCGAAGGCTCGGGGAGGTCGAGCGGGACGTAGACGCCCGCTTTCTTCGGGAAATCGAACGGGGAAGGCACCACCACCTCGGCGGTCGGCCGGCTCGGGCGCGACGTCCGCGCGAGGTCGCCGGTGAATTCGTCCTCGGTGACGACCTCGGTCACGAGGCCCAGTCGGCGCTTCGCGTGTGCGAACGGGTTCTTCGTGTCGCCCGTGGCCAGCGTCGCCGAGGTGAGCACGACGGACGGGACGGCGCCCGCGAACAGCTCGTCGCGGAACACCGGCGAGAGATCGACGGGTGAGAGGCCGAGCGCGGCCGATCGCGCGCGGACCTCGACCCACGCGACGTGATCCCGCTCGGGGGCGCCTATCCGCACGAGCTCGTCGCGCACCGAGGTCGCGCGTCGCGCGATCACCGACAGATCCTCGCGCGCGTCCGAGCCGCGCTCTTTCGCCCCCGTCCACTTGGCGAGGGCCTCGAGCGCGGCGTCGAGCCGATGACGCCGCTCGACCAGCTCGGGCGTCCACGCCTCCTCGGGGAACGGCGCGCGCACCTCGGTCGCTCGGTGCGCGGACGCGACCTGCGCGAAGAACCCCTGCGACGCGTGCACCACCGCGTCGATGCGCGCGAACAGCTCGCCGGTGTCATTTCCGAGCGTCGGCCGGAGGGCGTTCGCGGTGCGGCGCGCATCGCGCGCGATCGCGTCGATGCGCGCGCTCGAGACGCGGACGCCGAAGAAATCCGTCGCGATCTCCTCGAGCTGGTGCGCCTCGTCGAACACCACGACGTCGTGATCGGGGATCACCGACTGCCGCGCGCCCCCGCGACGGAGCGAGAGATCGGCGAGGTAGAGGTGATGGTTCACCACCACGACCGAGGCGCGCTGCGCGGCGTCGCGCATCTTCGTCACGAAGCAGCGATCGTGGAATGTGCACCCCTGACCGATGCGCGTGTCGCTGCCGCTCTGCACGTCGCGCCACGCCGGATCGTCGTCGCGGAGCCAGGTGAGCTCGACGCGATCGCCCGAGATGCTCTCCTCGGTCCAGCGCTCGATGCGCGCGAGCGTGAGCGCGCGATCCGCCGGGAGGCGCTCTCCTCCTGGTAGCGACGAGGCGAGCGCTTCGTTCAAGCGACGGAGGCACACGTAGTTCGCGAGCCCCTTCATCAGCGCGGCCCGGAAGGGGACGCCGAGGTGATCGGCGAGGAGGGGCAGATCCTTCGCGTAGATCTGCTCCTGCAAGGCCTTGGTCGCCGTGGAGATCACGATGCGGCGGCCGCTGAGGATCGCGGGCACGAGGTACGCGAGCGTCTTCCCGGTGCCCGTGCCCGCTTCGCACAGGAGCACGCGCTCGCTCTCGATAGCGTCGCCGACGGCCTCCGCCATGCGCAGCTGACCGTCGCGGATCTCGTGCCGCGTGCCGAGAGCGAGCAGGCCCTTCGCGATGGGACCGTCGACCCCGAGCGCGTGCGCGGACCGGCCACCGAGGTCGTCGCGTGCGGTCTCGGCGATCACCGGTCTCGGCGTACGACTGTCCTCCGCGCGCAGGAAGGGCGAAGCGCGCTCCAACTCGACCCTGACCTCGACCTCGACCTTGTCCGCAGGCGCGGGTCTTGGTAGCCGACCCCATGCGTCTGCTCGCCGCGACCGCCCTTGGAACGGCAGTCGCCGTGCTCCTCGGTAGCGTCACGGCGTGGGCGGATGACCCGACGATCGTGGTGCAGGGCTCGGCCGCCCCATCGTTCGCGAGCAAGACGCACGAAGGGGCGCGCCCACGCGACACGCCGGACACCGCATCGCTCTTCGAGGGTCTCCCCGGACTGCGTGTGCGCAGGCTCGGAGGCGAGTCGAGCTTCGCGACGCTCTCGATCCGAGGGACGGCGTCGAACCAGATCGCCGTATCGTTCGCGGGCGTGCCGATCACGGGCGCGGCCGATCCCTCGCTCGATCTGTCGACTCTGCCGCTGTGGCCCGGGGCGTCCGCGCGCGCGCATCGCACCTTCGCGCCGGCCTCGCTCGGCGGCGGCTACCTCGGAGGCGTCGTCGAGATCCGCCCGCTCGAGCTGTCGGACCGTCCGCGCACCGAGGTCTACGACGGGCTCGGCTCGTTCGGCAGCTATCGCGTGCGCGTCGCCGACACGCGTCCGCTCGGGAACGGGTGGCGGCTCGGCGTCGGCCTCGCGGGGCACCGCACGGAGGGCGACTACACCTATCTCGACCCCGATCGAGGGACGGACGTGCGGCGCGAGAACGCGCGCACCGCGCAGGTCGGCGGGGTCATCCAGGCGCGCCGCGACGTCGGCTCGTGGACGATCGTGCTGACGGGGCTCGCGACGTCCCGGCGCGATGGAGTGGCAGGCTCGTTCCAGTTTCCGCTGCGCGCGACGCGGCTCGCGCGCGATCGCGTGCTCTCGGCGATCGAGCTCCGGAAGACGGACGACGACGGCCGGTGGCTCGTGCGCATGTGGGCGCGCCGTGAAGGGCGCACGTTCGAGGATCCGCTCGGAGAGCAGGGGATCTCCGGGACCGCGTTCGACACGGTGCTCGGCCTCGGGACCACGCTCGGTCGCAGCTTCCGCATCGGCGATCGCCTCGTCCTCGACACGCGCTTCGAAGAGGCCGCCGACTCGTCGACCGGGGTACGGATCCTCGCCGCCGCGCCGCGTCGCGATCGACTGCGCCTCGGCATGGCGCTCGACGCGACATACCGCGCGAGCGACGTCACGTCGCTCGCGCTCGCAGCGCGGGCGGATCTGCGGAACGACCGCGGCGCCGGGGTGAACGGCTCGTTCCGCGAGGTGCTCCCTGCAGCGCACCTCGGCTTCGAGCACCACCTCACGACGTGGCTCGCGCTCGCAGGCCACGGCGGCGTGCTGTCGCGCGCGCCGAGCTTCGTCGAGCTCCTCGGCGACGGCGGCGTCTTCCAGGAAGCACCGGAGCTCCGGAGCGAGCGCGCCCTCGCGGCGGATCTCGGCCTCCGCACGAAGGGCGGAAAGTCTCTCCGCTGGGAGCTCGAGGTCGTGGGGTTCGCGTCGGAGGTCCGGGACTTCATCGTGCTCCGCGCCGTCGGGCTGCGGAATCAGCGCGCGGAGAACGTCGGCGCCGCGCGCGTGCTCGGGCTCGAAGCGTCGGTCGCGGCGATCACCGGACCGGTGCGCGTGATCGCCAGCTACACGCGGCTCGTGACCGAAGATCGCACGAACGACGAGCCCTCGCGCGGCGCGCCGCTCCCGGGACGTCCGGGGCACGATCTCACGCTCGATCTCTCGGTGACCGTCGGCCCGGCGACGCTCCGCTACGGCTTCGATCTCGTCTCGTCGACCACACTCGATCGCGCGGGAACGCTCGAGCTCCCGACGCGCATCTTCCACGGCGTCGGCGCGAAGGTCACCGTCGCGCGCGGACTGTCGGTGCTCGGCGAGGTCCACAACCTCTTCGATCAGCGCACGGCTTCGGTGGTCTCGGAGACGGGCGCTCCGTTCAAGGCCTATCCGACGAGCGACTTCCTCGGCTATCCGATCCCCGGCCGGCGCTTCTCGCTCTCGATCCGCTACGCGCCCTGAAGCGCTTCTCGGAGGCGCGCGAGCGCGATCGCCGCGGGCGAGTCCGGTCGTGCGCTACCGGCTACGCGCGTCGCGAGGGCGACCGCGTCCCGACGGACGGCTGCGGGGTAGTCGCCGAAGCGGATCTTCACATAGTCGATCGCGCGCTCCGTCCCGAGCAACGTGACCCGCGCGTATGCGGCGGCGGCGGCGTCGCGCAGCGTGGCGCGCACCACGTCCGGGTGTCGCGAGCGCACCTCGTCGACCAGCGCGGCCGCGACGGGCACGTCACTCGGCGAACGACCGCTGCCATCGACCGGCGCACCGCCGGCGAGCGCGACGACGATCGCCGGGTGCAGCGCGAGATCGAGCTCGTCGTCGAGCGCGCTGGCGCGCATGTGATCCTCGGGCCACAGATCGAGCAGCGCGAGTCGGAAGCGCATGGCCCGCGCGCGCGCGAGCAGCACGCGGGCCTGCGGCGGGCGTTGTGTGCCGAGATCGGGCAGGTCGTCGAAGGGACCGATGCAGCTCAGGCTCTGGAGCAGCGTCTGCTGCTCGCTCGCGAGGAGCGTGATCTCTCCGGAGTCCTTGTACGGATCGCGCTCGACGGTGCTCTCCGGATCGATCACCGGCATGTCCTGCAGGGTGTCGTTCCCCTCGAACTGCTCGGTCTCCGGCGACGTGGTGTCGTGTTCGTCCGTCTTCTCGTCCGGCTCGGACTCGGGCTCCGGGACGCGCTGCCGCTCGACGATGGGGAACGCGAGCGTGAACGCGACGGCCGACTCGACCTCCCCCTCGATCGTCGCCTCCACCGCGCGACGAAGCTCGAGAGCCGGCGCGATGAACGCGGGCGAGTCGTCGGCGGCTTGGAACCCACTCGGGTGCGTGGGGCGCACGACGCGACTCTATTCGCTCCTTTCGCTCGCGTCACCCACCGCGATACGAGAGTCGGACACACGCGCACGGCCACGGCCACGGCCACGGCCACGGGGGCCTCGCAGGCCTCGCACCGTCGAAGCCGCGCGCTCGATCACGACTGAGATCAGTGCACCGAGCGCTCGCCGCTCGCCTCTCGCCTCTCGCTTCTCGTTTCTCGCTTCTCCGCTTCTCCGCTTCTCGCCCGTGGCCGTGGCCGTGGCCGTGGCCGTGGCCGTGGCCCGGCTCTGCCTTCTCTCGGCGAGAAGCTGCGCCACTCTCTTCACCCCCATCAAAAAAGAAGAACCCCGCGCTCGTCCGGGGAGGCATCCGGCCGCGCGCGGGGTGTAGAGATGAGGGGCCGCTACGAAGCGCGACTTACTGGTTCCGGCGCATGTACGCGGGGATGTCCCAGTCCTGATCGAGCGGGGAGGCGAAGCGCTCCGTCGACGAACGCGGGGCCTCGAAGCGGCTCGCCGGCACCGACGACTCGCGGCCGTTGTTCCAGGTGGGCACCGACGACTCGCGACCTTCGGCCTGATCGCGGACCGGCACGTTGCGCGACGGGACTTGCGAGGGCGCAGAGTCACGGCGGCGCGGCGTCGGCTGCACGAACATCGGCGCCTCCTCGCGCTGCTGCTGCTGCATCTGTCGCGGCTGCACGACCGAGCGCGCGAGCGGAGCGATCTGCTGGGGGATGCGGCTCGCCTCCATCGAAGGACGCGCGTGGTTCAGGCTGTGCGGCAGGCCCTGGGTGACCGTGATGGTCTCTTCGCCCATGACGCGGTCGAAGCCGGTCGCGATGACCGTGACCTTGACCATCTCGCCGAGCGAGGGATCGATCGAAGCGCCGAAGATGATGTTCGCCTCTTCGTGCGCCTGCTCCTGGATGAGCGCAGCGGCTTCCTCGATCTCCTTCATCTTCATGTCGGGACCGCCGACGATGTTGAGGAGGATGCCCGTCGCGCCGTCGACCGAGATGTTGTCGAGCAGGGGGCTGTTGATGGCCATCTCGGCGGCGCTGCGCGCGCGGCCCTGACCCTTCGCGCAGCCGGTGCCCATGGGCGCGCGGCCCATGCTCGACATCACGGTCTTCACGTCGGCGAAGTCGACATTGACGATGCCGATCTGCGTGATCAGATCGCTGATGCCACGGACCGCCTGATAGAGGACTTCATCGGCGCGTTTGAACGCCTCGATGAACGTCAGATCGTCGCCCAGATCGAAGAGCTTCTGGTTCGGGATCGTGATGAGAGTGTCCACCTGCTCGGTGAGCATGTGGAGGCCGTTCTCGGCGCGCTTGCTGCGCTGGCGACCTTCGAAGAGGAAGGGCTTGGTCACCACGCCGACGGTGAGCGCACCCTCTTCGCGCGCGATCTGCGCGACGATCGGAGCCGCACCCGTGCCGGTGCCACCGCCCATGCCGGCGGTGATGAAGACCATGTCCGCACCGGAGATGAGCTCCTTGATGCGGTTCACGTCCTCCATCGCTGCCTTGCGACCCTGGTCGGGGTTCGCACCGGCGCCGAGGCCCTTCGTGACCGCGCCGCCGATCTGCAGCTTGGTCGGGGCGGCGCTGGCGTCGAGCGCCTGCCGATCCGTGTTGATCGCGATGAATTCGACCCCATCCAGGCCGAACTCGATCATCGTGTTGACGGCGTTCCCACCGGAACCGCCGACGCCGATCACCTTGATTCGGCACTGATTTTCTGCCTGCTCGTCCGCGAACTCGATCTGGAAGGCCATCGTCGTCCTCCGCGCGCGAGACATGTCGATCGACGAGCGCCCCGTTGCCCCGTTTGCTGGGGGCAGGGCTCGAGTCGAGCGCCATGAACCGCGTGCCGTCTGTCGTCCCCTCGTCACCACGCTCCGCCTCGCATCGCACGAGGGAGGAGCTCCGTGTCAGGCCTTTCCTTGCTCGCTCGGCTCGGGGCGCCTCTTCCCCGTCACTTCAGCCTCACGATACGGATCAGCCAACTATCCAAGCACAGAAGTATCACTTCATAAAGAGATTACGTGAACACTCATAAAGGACAGATGAAGTTTCGGGCAAGTTAGAAGGCAGCCTTCAACCAACCCCAGAAGCTCGGCCGATCTGACGCAGATCCTGCGTCACGGCCGGGCTGCTTCTCGGCGGTCTTCGCGACCGGAGCCCTCTCGACCTGGGGCGGTTCCTCCTCGCGCGCTTGCGCGAGGAAGATGGCCTGGGCTCCGTAGCGGGCGAGACCGACGGCCGTCGCGAACTGCGGGCCGTGCGTGAGATCCGTGAGGCCGCGCGTCCCGACCGGATACCCTCGACGAACCGGCATCCCGAGGATCTCCTCGCCGAGCTCGGTCATGCCTTCCATCAGGACGCCGCCGCCGCAGAGGACGACACCGGCCGACAGCTGCTCGAGGTAGCCGGACTCTTCGATCTGACGGCGCACCACGGCGAAGATTTCTTCGACGCGGGGCTCGATGATGTCGGCGAGGACGCGACGGGGGACGCGGCGGGCGGGGTAACCACCCACACCGGGGACCTCCATCTCCTCGTCGTCCGCGACCATGCGTCCGAGGGCGCAGCCGCGCGCGTGCTTCAGGCGCTCGGCTTCGGCCATCGGGGTGCGGAGACCGGCCGCGATGTCGCTCGTGACGCTCATCCCGCCGACGGGGATGACGCTCGCGCTCACGATGCCGCCGTCGACGTAGAGGATCACGTCGGTGGTGCCGCCGCCGATGTCGACCACGGCGACGCCGATCTCGCGCTCGTCCTCCGTGAGCACCGCTTCGGCGCTCGCGAGCGGTTCGAGGACGACGTCCGCGACGACGAGCCCGCAGCGCTCGGCGCACTTGATGACGTTCTCGACGCAGGAGCGCGCGGCGGTGATCAGCTGCGCCTTCACCTCGAGCCGGACGCCGCTCATGCCGACGGGCTCGCGGATGCCGTCCTGCGTGTCGACCAGGTACTCGCCGGGGAGCACGTGGAGGATCTGGCGGTCCGTCGGGATCGGGATCGCGCGGGCGTTCTCGAGCACGCGCTCGACGTCGCTGCGGGTCACCTCGTTCGACGCGATCGCGACGACGCCGTTCGAGCTCTGCGCGCGGACGTGGCTGCCGGCGATGCCGGCGAACACGGTGCGGATCTCGACCCCGGCCATGTTCTGCGCTTCTTCGATCGCTTGGCGGATCGACTCGGTCGTCGACGCGACGTTCGCGACGACGCCCTTGCGCAGTCCCTTGCAGGGCACGTTGCCGACGCCGAGGATCTCGATCTCCGAGTACTCGGCGCCGCCGTACGTCCCGTGCTTCACCTCGGCCACGACGGCACAGACCTTGGTCGTGCCGATATCCAAGCCGACGACGATCTCACCTTGCTTGGCCATCACGTTCTCGCTCCGGTGCTGCGCGCCACGACGGTGGGTCCTGTCGCGAACCTGTCAGGCATCGCGACGACCGGCCAAGTTTCTGCGTCGAGAAATGTCACGGGGAGTGGGGCAAGACGACGACGAGAAGATTGAACACGGAGGCACGGAGGCACGGAGGCTCCATGATCCTGCCGAACGACACCTCGTCCCCACGCCGCTCTTCCCGACCGCTGACGCCTAGTCGAAGAAAGCATGGTGAGCACGAGGTGGACGCCTCGAGCGGCAGACCTTCTGGGCCTCCCTCTCGACTCCGCGCCTCCGTGCCTCCGTGTTCTCTCGCTCTTGCTCATGGCGTGACCTTCGCGATCGGTCCGTCGACCGTGACCACGGCCGGGGGGAGCGCGGAGACGAGCCGGACGACCACGCGCTCGGGGTGCCGATCGTCGTCGAGGAAGAGGACGGTCGGGCGAGCGCCACGGCGGGTCAGCTCGGACTCGATCCGCGCCGCAGCGCGCACTTTCACCCGGGCCGGGCCGCGGCCGAAGACCACGCGCACGGCGCGCTTGCCGATGATGGCGATGAGGCCTCCGTCGATCTCGACCGCGATCTCCTCGACGCGCCCGCCGAAGATGCCCACGCGCTCGATCTCGGCCGCGAGGTCGAGCGCGCGGCGGACGATCTGCGCCGTGGCGTCACGGTCTCCCGCGGCGTCGACCTCGGTGAGCCCGGTCACGACGGGCAGGTCGTAGGGATCGTCGCCGTCGATCCTCTTGAAGAGCTCCCCCTGCGACGTCGCGAGCCAGGTCCCGGTGGGGAGCGCCACGATCGCGGCCGCGTCACGCTCGACGACCTCGATGGCGACGCTCGACGGGAGCCTGCGCAGGATCGTCGCGCGCTCGATCCAGGGGTCTCTCTCGAGCCGCGCGCGCGCGCCCTCGAGATCGAGCTCGACGACGTTCTGGCCGAGGACGATGCCGGAGATCTCGGCGAGCTGCTCCTTGCTCCGGTGCTTGTTCCCCTCGATGCGGAGATCCTTCAGCGAGAAGCGCGGACTGTGCGTGACGTACCGACGCGCCTCGACGGCGCTCCCGACGCCGACCCCGACGATCGCGGCGGCGAGGAAGATGCGTCCGGCGAGTCGGAGCCCGCGCCAGAGCGCGTCCGGATCCCACGGCTTCGCGGGCGGCCTCGCCGACTCGGGTGCGCGCACGTTCTGTGCGACCTCCCGCGCGTGAGGCGGCGTGACGACACGACGGTTCGACGGGAGCCGCGAGCTCGTCGCGCTCATGGCGTCCTCCCATCCGGAGCGGCAGGCGCGGGCGCCCTTGCGGCGAGGCGGTCGAGGAGCTCGCGCGCGGAGCGGTTGATGTCGCCGGCGCCGAGGCAGATCACGAGATCGCCCGGCTGCACTCGCTGTTCGAGCACGTCGGTGACGGCGGGCCTCGTCGGCACGTAGGTGACGTCGTGGTGGCCGTGCGCGCGGATGCTCTCGGCGAGCGTCGTGCCGCTGACCCCCGGGATCGGCTCCTCGCCGGCGGCGTAGATCTCGGAGATCAACACCACGTCGGCACGGTTGAACGCGCGCGCGAACTCGTTCGCCAGCGCGGCCGTGCGCGAGTAGCGATGCGGCTGGAAGGCGACCACGATCCGCCGGTCGTACGCGCGGCGCGCCGCCTCGAGGGTCGCTTCGATCTCGGCCGGGTGATGGCCGTAGTCGTCGACGAGCGTGATCCCCTCGGCGCTCTCCCCGACGATCGTGAAGCGACGCTGGACGCCGCCGAACGACGCGAGCGCCTCGCGCAGCACGTCGAGCGGGACCTCCATCTCGTCGGCGATCGCGATGGCGGCGAGCGTGTTCAGGACGTTGTGCGCCCCGGGCATCCGCACCACGAACTCGCCGAGCCGCTCGTGCCTGCGGAACACCTCGAAGCGCGTCGAGAGGCCTTCGTAGGAGACGTGCATCGCGCGGTAGTCGGCCTGCGCGGAGAGGCCGTAGGTCACGTGGCGACGGTGGATCTTCGGGAGGATCGCCTGCACGTTCGGGTGATCGAGGCAGAGGACGCCGAGGCCGTAGAACGGGATGCGCTCGACGAAGTCGACGAACGCCGCCTGCAGGCGCTCGAACGTGCCGTAGTGGTCGAGGTGCTCGGGATCGATGTTGGTGACGACCGCGATCGTGGGCGTGAGCCGGAGGAACGAGCCGTCGGACTCGTCGGCTTCCGCGACGAGGATGTCGCCCATGCCGAGGCGCGCGTTGGACCCGAGCGCGTTGACCTTCCCCCCCACGACGACGGTCGGATCGAGCCCCGCGGCGCGGAGCACCGTCGCGACGAGCGACGTGGTGGTGGTCTTGCCGTGCGAGCCGGCGATCGCGACGCCGTGCTTCAGCCGCATCAGCTCGGCGAGCATCTCGGCGCGCTGGATCACGGGCGTGTTGCGCGCGCGGGCCTCGAGCACCTCGGGGTTGTCGGGGCGGACCGCGCTCGAGACGACGACGACGTCGGTGCCGCGCACGTTCTCCGCGCGATGGCCGACGTCGACGCGCACGCCGAGGCCTTCGAGCCGACGCGTGACGTCGGACGCCTTGAGATCGGAGCCCGAGACGTCGAAGTCGAGCGAGCGGAGGATCTCGGCGATCCCGCTCATGCCGATGCCGCCGATCCCGACGAAGTGCACGTGCCTCACGCGGCCGCGGAACATCAGCGCCTCCCCTTCTTGCAGAGCTCGAGGAGGTCCTCGGCGATGCGGCGCGCCGCGTCCGGGACCCCACGCGCACGCGCGCGCTCGCACATGCCGAGGCGCAGTACTTCGTCTTCCGCGATCGCGCCGATCGCCTCGACGAGGCGCGACACGGTCGCGTCCTCCTGACGAATCGCGACCGCGGCGCCGGCCTTTTCGAGCGCTTCGGCGTTCGCGGCCTGGTGGTCGTCGGCGGCGTGCGGGTACGGGACGAGCACCGACGCGCGGCCGATGGCGCACAGCTCGGCGCAGGTCATCGCGCCGGCGCGCGCGACGACCAGATCGGCCTCGGCGATGTGCTTCCCGATGTCCTCGATGAACTCGACGACGCGGACGTCGCACGCCCGTGATGGCGTCGCGCCGTAGCGCGCGCGGACCTCGTCGGCACGGCCGCGGCCCGCCTGGTGGGTGACGGAGAGCGCGACGCCGCGCGCGCGGAGGTTCGCGACGACGTCGGGCAGCGCCTTGTTCAGATGCGCGGCGCCCTGGCTGCCGCCCATGATCAGCAGGGAGACCGGCGCCCCTTCGCCGCGAGCGCGCGGCGGCGTCGGGGTGAAGCCCTTGCGCAGCGGGATCCCGAGCGCCCTCCCCTTGGCCTCGTTCCTTCCGCTCTTCTGTTCGAGGAGCGCCTCGGGGAAGCCCACGTAGATGCGACGCGCGAGCGGCGCGAGCAGACGCTGCGTGAGCCCCGCCACGCGATTCGGCTCGAGGAGCGCGAGCGGCACGTTCAGGGTCGCGGACGCCACGCCGATCGGTCCTGCGGCATATCCACCGACCGACACGCACAGGCGCGGACGGAGCTTCGCGACGAGCGCGATGGCGCGGACGATCGCGGCGCCGGCGATCATGCCGCCGCGCGCTGCGCCGAAGAGCGAGCGCCCCTTCATCGGCTCGATCGAGAGCGTGTCGAGCGCCCACCCGCGCTCCGGGATCACGCGCGCCTCGAGCCCCTTCGCGGTGCCGACGAAGCGCAGCTCCACGTCCGGCACGAGCTCGGAGAACGCCTCGGCGAGCGCGACCAGCGGGAACACGTGCCCGCCGGTGCCGCCGCCGGCGAGGAGAATCGGGGAAGAGGACGCCCTCACGCGGGCACCCCTTCGTCTTCCAAGGGCCGGTCGTCGGAGGGGCGTGGGGACTCGAGCGGCGCTGCGCGGCGTTCGAGATCCGAATGACGGCTCACGCTCAAGAGCAGGCCCGCAGCGATCGCGTTCACGATCAGCGAGGAGCCGCCGTAGGAGATGAACGGCAGGGTCAGCCCCTTCGTCGGGAGGAGCGACATCGCGACGGCGAGGTTGATCAGCGCCTGGAGCGCGAACAACGTCGAGAGACCGAACGCGAGGTAGGTCCCGTAGTCATCGGGCGCGCGGAACGCCGTGCGCACGCCGCGTCCGACGAGGATGACGTACGCGATGCAGAGGCCGGCGACGCCGATGAACCCGAGCTCCTCGCCGATCACCGCGCCGACGAAGTCGGTGTGCGCCTCGGGCAGGTAGAGGATCTGCAGGCCCTTGCCGAGGCCGAGCCCGAACACGCCGCCGGAGCCGAACGACATGCGCGCCTGGAACGGCTGGTAGGCGAGGTCCTGACGGTGCGCCTCCATGTCGAGGAAGGCGATGATTCGCTGGTAGCGGTAGTCCTTGAAGCGAACGACCGCGACGCCGAGCATGCCGCCGATCACCGTCGCGCCGAGGATGTATCCGAGCTTCGCGCCCGCGACGAAGAGGAGCGTGAACGTGAGGAGGAAGAGCACGACGGCGCTGCCGAAGTCCGGCTGCTTCATGCAGAGCAGCATCAAGAACCCGGACATGAGCAGGTGCGGGAGGAAGCCGACCGAGAAGCTCTTGACCCCCTCGCCCTTCTTCGAGAGCGAGTACGCGAGCCACACGACCAGCGCGAGCTTCGCGAGCTCGGCGGGCTGGATGTGGACCGGGCCGAGCGCGATCCAACGTGTGGCGCCGCCGCCCTTCTTTCCGAGACCGAACACGCAGGCTGCCATCAAGAAGACGACGAGCCCGAGGATCCCGTAGGTGACCTTCTTCTGCTTGTAGACGCGGTAGTCGATGCGCGAGACGAACCACGTCAGGCAGAGCGCCACGATCGCGAACGGCGCCTGGCGCTCGAGGAAGTACTGCGGATCCTTGTACTGGACCGTCGCCTCGATCGCGCTCGCCGAGTAGACCATCACGACGCCGAACGCGACGAGCGACACCACGATCGCAGCGAGGATCGGATCGACCGCGCCCGACGGACGCAGGATCGCGCGCAGGCGGTCGTAGGCGCTCTTCACGGCGGCGATCACGAGCCACCCCGGCCAGTACGCGCACGAACCGCCGCGACGAACACGTCGCCGCGATGCTTGTAGTCCTTGAACATGTCGAACGACGAGCAGGCCGGCGAGAGCAGCACCGCGTCACGCGCGACGGCGAGCTTCGCCGCGGCGTCGACCGCCTCCTCCATCGACTTCGCCTCGACGACCGGGAACGACGCGCCGAGAGCCGCCCGCACGGCGCCGGCGATCAGCGCCGAAGCCTCGCCGATCACGACGAGGCCGCGCCCCTTCGTGCGGAGCGCGTCGATCAGCGGTCCGTACGAGCCCCCCTTGTCGCGGCCGCCGGCGATGAGCACGCCCTTCGGCTCGACGAGGCCGAGCAGCGCCGTCACCGACGCGCCCACGTTGGTCCCCTTCGAGTCGTCGTAGAAGCGGACCCCAGCGAGCTCGGCGACGAAGGCCGTGCGGTGGGCGAGCCCCTCGAAGGCACGAATGGCAGCTTCGAAGTTGGCAGGATTGGCCGCAACCCGGGCTGCGGCCCACGCGGCGCAGAGGTTCGTCACGTTGTGGCGACCGCGGAGCCGGAATGCGTCGAGCGGCATGCGCACCGACGCCAGGCGGTCGACGAGGTGCTCTCCTTCGACGCCGATGGTCGCCGGGGCGGGCCCGTCGATCGTCTCGAGCGTGCCGTAGCCGAGCGAGGCGACGCGCGCGGAGAGCTCGTCGCCGTGGGGCACGATCGCGACGTCGTCGGGCGTCTGCGCCTTGAACGCGCCCCCCTTGGCGGTCGCGTAGGCCTCG
>JBKJQC010000109.1:0-12221 GCA_046593995.1 Polyangiales bacterium | reverse complement strand
CGAGTGACGTGCGTATGGCACGTCGTTTTCCAGGCAGCGTTCTCTCAGGGCTTCGCGCGGTGCGTGATGTCGCGCGCCGCGCTGGAGCAGTGCAGTGGCTCGACCGACGCTGCCGAGTCCGGCGGAGGATGCGCGTACGGGGGAGTCGCAGGCGATGCACCGACGCTCGCTTTCCTCGTTGCGGCCGCCGCGCTGATCCGGCGCGCGCGTCGAGCTACCAAGAGACGTCAATCGGGCTCATGGCGGTTCATGGTGCGTCGTGACCGGGGGGGGTAGGTGGCTGGGATTGTGGCTGCGCTCTCGTGCTCGTGCTCGTTCTCGTTCTCGTCGTCGACCGAGGAGCCCGAGCATCGACCTCGGTCGCGGTCGTGCGCGCGCACCCGGCGTTCGCGCGTCGACTCGCGAGTGCCATACCGACCTCGTCGCCAGCGCGCTCGAGAACGGCGTGCAGACGACCGGCTCGACCTGCGGACGAAGCGCTATGCTCGAAGGCGCGGCGACCGCCGGCGGCCGCTTCGTGGGATTGCACTGCCTACCCCCCTTCCGCAGCCCGAGCAGCAGGGGCGTCGCGTACGCGCGGAGGTGCCTGCCGTCGGACGTCCCGGGTAGCCATGGCGGGAAATGCCGACTGCGGTCACCAATCCCGGCGCGCGCGCTCGCGAACACGGCGAGCGCGGCGCTCCCACACTTCGGCGACGACATGCCGAGCGCGCAGCCACCCGCATCCTCGATGACGCAGCCACCCGCATCCTCGATGACACGTGGCGCTGACCTAGCAGCGTCGCCGGCGCGCGCGGCGCGCACTCTGTCGACGGAGCAGCGCGACCGCGAGCCATCCGAGGGAGCCAGGTACCAACACGCGTGCAGGCGCTGCGGACGCGGCGCTGCATCCCCCACCGCTCTCGGTGGGCGGCGTCGCCGGCTCGACGCACGCAGCTGCGCCGGGATCGCATACCGTGCCTGCCGCGCAGTCGTCGGTGCTGGCGCAGCTCATCCTGCACTCTCCGTCGTCGGCGCATCGGTACGGCGCGCACGGGCTCTCCTTGCCGGTCTTGTCGACGGAAGCGGTCCTGTCGACGCTGCAGCGCGCGCCCTGGTTGCAGGCGCCGTCGCGGCAGGAGTAGCCGTCGATGCAGTCGGCCGAAGACGCGCAGACCACCTTGCACCCTGTCGCGGCGCTCGCATCGCAGACGTATGGTGTGCAGGGGATGGGCGTCGGCATCGCGCACGTGCCGGCCGCGTCGCAGTGGCCTTTCTTCTGGAACATCTTGTCGGCGGTGCACGCGCTCGCGCCGCACGGGGTCGTCGCGCCGTTGGCGAAGCCGGCGCAGCGCTCGCGCGTCGTGCCATCGCACACGGTCTTTCCGCAGTCGTCGGCCGCGAGCGCGTCGCAGACGGGTCGTGCGCCGCGCGGGGCGCCCACGATCGCGGTGCACGTGCCGGCGGCGCTCGGCTCGTTGCACGACTCGCAGACGCCGGCGCAGCTGGTGTTGCAGCACACGCCGTCGACGCAGTTGCCCGACGCGCACTCGCGTGCGGCCCCGCACGCGGTGCCCGCCTCCGCCCTGCGCGCGCACGCGCCGCTTGCCGTGCAGAACGCGTCGGACGCGCAGTCTGCGTCCCTCGCACAGCTGGCCTTGCAGGCCGTTCCGTCGCAAGCGTATGGGCTGCACGCGATCGACGCGCTCGCCACGCAGGTGGCGCTGTCGCCTCTGCAGACGATGCCGCTGACGACGTCGCCCGCGCAAGTCGTGGGACCGCACGGCGTGCCCGCCTTCGCGAAAGAGCGGCACGCCCCAGCGCCGTCGCACGCACCATCGGCGGTGCACGCTCCGGTTCCCATCGGACACGCGTCCTTCGGATCGGTGTCCGCGGCGACTGGAGCGCACGCGCCGTCGACACCGCTGCCTTTGCTCGCGGCGGTGCACGCTTCGCACGCGCCGGTGCACGCCTTGTCGCAGCAGACGCCATCCGCGCAGAAGCCGCTCTTGCAGTGCGTGGCGTCGGAGCACTTGGCCCCTCGCTCGAGATCGGCGACGCACACGGCGCCCGAGCAGAACGCGCCGGGGAGGCAGCTCGCGTTCGTGGCGCAGTTGGTCGCGCAGCCCGCCCCCGCGCAGGCGTAGAAGCCACACGAGATCGTGCCGTCGCTCCGGCACACGCCCGTGCCGGTGCACACCTGCGGCTTGGATACGACCCCATCCGCGCAAGCCTGCGGCGCGCAGTCGAGCGCGGGATCGGCGCCGTCGGGCGTCGGCCCACACGCACCGTCGACCCCGCCCCCCTTCTTGGCGGCAATGCACGCCTCGCACTTGCCGTCGCAGGCGGTGTCGCAGCACACGCCGTCGACGCAGTTGCCCGACACACAGTCGCCGGCGTTCGGGCAGCTCGCTCCGTCGGGCGCGATCGCCGGAGCGAGCCTCGCGAGGAACACGTCCTGATAAGATGCTGCGACCGAGGTGTCGTGACCGAAGGTGGTATCGAAACCACCGAGCGTCGGGAAGTCCTTCGACTGCGTGAAGCCCGTCACGAACACGTTCCCATTCGCATCGACCGCGATGCCACGTCCTTCGTCACCCGACGATCCGCCGAGATACGACGACCAGGCGAGCGTGCCCGCCTTGCGAATCTTGGTCACGAAGGCGTCGCCGTTCACCGCGGTCGTGTCGAAGCCGCCGCGGGTCGGGAAGTCCGTCGAGTTCGTGGCGCCGGTGACGTAGACGTCACCCGCCGCGTCCACCGCGATGCCGTTCGCGCGGTCGGTCGACGATCCGCCGAGGTACGACGACCACGCGAGCGCGCCCGCGCTGGTGAGCTTGGTGACGAACCCGTCGGACTGAGAGCCGCCTCCCGTCGTGTCGAAGCCGCCCGCGGATGGGAAGTCCGTCGAGGCGGTCGCACCGGTGACGAAGACGTCGCCGGTGAGTGCGTCGACCGCGACGTCGTTCGCCCAGTCGCTGCCGCTGTTGCCGCCGAGATACGAGGACCACAGGAGCGCGCCGGCGCTGCTGATCTTGGCGGCGAAGGCGTCCTGGGATCCCGACAGGCTCGTGTCGAACCCGCTCGGCACGGGGAAGTCGCTCGACCCCGTGTTCCCCACGACGAACGCGCTGCCGCTGCCGTCGACGGCGATGCCGGTCGCGTCGTCGGTGGAGCCGCCTCCCAGGTACGTCGACCACACGAGCGCGCCGGCCCCGCTGAACTTCGTGACGAACGCCTCGCGAGGGCCGTTGACGACCGTGTCGAACCCGCCAGCTGTCGGGAAGTCGACCGAGCTGGTCGTCCCCACGACGAGCACGTTTCCGCTCGCATCGACGGCCACTCCCGCAGCCTTGTCGCTCAGCGCGCCGCCGAGAAACGAGGACCACAGCAGCGTCCCGTCGCCGGCGAGCTTGGTCACGAACGCGTCTCCCAAGCCGCCCCAGCTCGTGTCGAACCCGGAGACCGCGGGGAAGTTACTCGAGCCCGTCGCCCCGACGACGATGACGTTGCCGCTCGCGTCGACCGCTACGCCGCGCGCCTCGTCGATGCCGCTGCCCCCGAGGTACGTCGACCACAAGAGCGCGCCGGCCCCGCTGACCTTCGAGACGAACGCATCTTTGGTGTTGTTGTACGTCGTGTCGAACCCGCCGACGCTGGGAAAGTCGGCCGACTCGGTGGATCCGACGACGAAGACGTTTCCGCCGCCGTCCACGGCGACACGCGCGCCCGCGTCGACGGGAATCCCGCCCATGTACGACGCCCACGTCAGCGTGGGGTCGATGACCAACGGGACGCGGCCGCTCCACCCGTCGACCTCGAGGAGCGCGTCGTTCCCGCGCACGACGTACCGAGCGACGAGCGGCACGCGTCGGTCACCGTGGAGCGCGAACGCCTGGAGCCCGCGGACCTGCAGCACCCCGATCGGCGTCTCGAGATCGAGGGCGCGGCCGTCGTCGAGCGCGCGAAGAGCAATGGCGCCACTCCAGCGCATCACGAGATCCGAGACGTTCGCGCCCGGTGACAGCACGTAGCGATAGGCCACGCCCGAGCGCGTCGAGTCCGCGATCAGGTCGACTCCGGGGTGGACGTCCTCCCAGACCATCCGCGCGAACGTGGGAAGCGAGCTCGCATCGCTCGCACCGACGTGACGGAGCACGCGCGCAGGGCGCGGGTCCTCGGCGCCGAGGCTGCCCTCGCGCGCGCCGACCAGCGTGCAGTGCAGTCCCCAACGCGGCGCGTCGGGTCGATCGGAGGAGAGCGCGAAGGCCATTCCCGACGCGGTGAAGAAGGTGGCAGATCCTCGGCGCGCCACCACGTAGCGGCCGGAGTGATCCGGCATCGGCGCGATCGGGGAGGGGACGAACGACGCCGCGCGCGTGCCGGACCGTAGCGCTTCGCTCGTCGGGACGACGAACGTCTCGCGGATCCGCCGGCGCTTCGCGAGCGCATCATCGGTCGAGGAGATCACGCCGCCGGCGTCGGCGCGTTCGGTCGGGCTCGACGGACCGCACGCGTTGAACGAGAGGACCAGCACGATCGATCCGACTCTGCGCATCGTCACTTCCTCCCGTCTCGGCGCCGCCCCTTCGACCTCGAACCGAGCAGCAGCGCGCCGAGGCCCGCGAGCGGAAGCCACGCGGGCACGTCGCGGGCTGCACCTCTAGAGAGAGAGCAGCCTCCCTCGCTCTCGGTCGATCCTGCCGCAGCCTCGACGCAAATCTTCGTGCCGAGATCGCAGACGTGGCCATCGGCACAGTCGGACGACGACGCGCACTGCGTCTGACAGCGGCCGCTCGTCCCGCAGCGGTAGGGGGCGCAACGCGTCGCGCTCCCCGACGCGTCGATGGAGGCCGTGGCGTCCGCGCTGCAGCTCGCGCCTTGAACGCAGGAACCGCCGTTGCAGGAGTATCCGTCGGCGCAGTCCTGTTGGGTGGCGCACGCGCTCTTGCAGCCCGATGCGGACGCGGCGTCGCACGCGTACGGCGTGCACGGGACCGGCGCGGGCATCGCGCAGCTTCCGGCGCCGTCGCACGTGCCCTTCCTCAGCGTGCGCTTCTCCGCCGTGCACGTCTGCTCGCCACACACGACCGTCGGACCGTTGGCGTAGCCGGCGCACTTGTCGCGGACCTTGCCGTCGCAGGTGGTCTTGCCGCAATCGCTGTCGCCGAGCGCGCCGCACGGAGAGCGCGATCCGCGGGGCGAACCGACCACCGCCGCGCACGTGCCCGTCGCGCCAGGCTCGTTGCAAGACTCGCAGACCCCGCGGCACACGCCGTTGCAGCAGACTCCGTCGACGCAGAGACCGGACACGCATTCGCGGCCGCCGTTGCACGCCACGCCGAGCGTGGATCGCGCCGCGCAAGTGCCCGCGGCCGTACAGTAGGAGTCGGCCGCGCAGTCGCCGTCGGTCGCGCAGTTCGTCCTGCACGCCGCCGCGTCGCACGCGTAGGGCGCGCACGTGACACCCGGTGAGTCGATGCACGTCGCGGAGTCACCCTTGCAGATCTTGCCGCTGACGGAGCCTACGGCGCAGACCGTGGTGCCACACGGGGTGCCCGCCTTCGCGAACGAGCGGCACGCGCCCGCGCCGTCACAGGTGCCGTCGGCGGGGCAGAGGCCTGCGCCCGGCGCGCACGCGTCCCTCGGATCGGTGTCGGCTGCCACGAAGCCGCACGTGCCGTCCGTCCCGCTGCCCTTCTTCGCTGCGGAGCACGCGTCGCACCCGCCGGTGCACGACGTCTCGCAGCAGACGCCGTCGATGCAGAAGCCGCTCTTGCACTGCGCGGCTCGATCGCACGCCGTGCCGAGCTCGAGATCCGCGACGCAGCTCGTGGCCTGGCAGAACGCCAGAGCGCCGCACTGCGCGTCGCCGCTGCAGGTCGTGCGGCAGGACGTGGTCGCGCACACGTAGAGGCCGCAAGAGCTCGTTCCGTCGTCGCGACAAGCCGAGGCGCCGTCGCACATGCGCGCTTTGGTGACCGTGCTGCCAGAGCACGTCTGCGGCGCGCAATTCTGCTCGGGATCCGTGCCGTCCGCGGTCGGGCCGCACGTGCCGTCGAGCCCGCCGCCCCTCTTGGCCGCGCTGCACGACTCGCATGCGCCCGTGCACGCGCGATCGCAGCAGACGCCGTCGACACAGTAGGCCGAGATGCACGTGCTCCCGTTCGTGCACGCGGCGCCGTTCGCGCCCACCGCCGGCGTCAGCACCATGACGAACGCGTCTTGCGTGCCACCCCTCGTCGTGTCGAAGCCACCCGCGGTGGGTAGCGTGGACGCGTTGGTGAAGCCGGCCAGGAACACCGTCCCGGCGGCATCGACGGCGAGCGCGGGGTCGAGCGCCCCGCCCACGAGCGCCGTCGACCAACGGAGCGCGCCCGCGCCGCTCACCTTCGTCACGAACCCGGTGACGGAGAGGCTCACGGTCGTGGCGAACGCGCCGAGGAGGGGGAAGTCGCCGGAGCTGGTCCTGCCGGAGACGTAGACGTCCCCTGCGCCGTCGACGCCGACGCCCGCGGCACTCTCCTCACCTGAGCCCCCGAGATAGCTCGACCAGACGAGACTGCCCGCCGCGCTGATCTTGGTCAGCGTCGCATCGGTCTTTTGGTTCGTGTTGGCGGTGTCGAAGCCACTCGTGGTCGGGAAATCCGTCGAGCCCGTCCAGCCCACGACGTACGCGTTGCCGCTCGCGTCGATGGCGACACGCCTGGCGTAGTCGGTTTGATCGCTGCCCCCGAGGAAGGTCGACCACGAGAGCGCACCCGCGGCCGTGAATCTGGTCACGAAGGCGTCCTGCGCCCCGGTGAGCGTGGTGTCGAAGGCGCCGAGGCGCGGGAAGTTGGTCGACCTCGCCGTCCCGACCACGACGGCCGCACCCGTCGCGTCGACGGCGACGGCGCTCGCGGAGTCGGAGTCGCTCCCTCCGAGATACGTCGCCCACTTCAACGCGCCGGCCGCGCTCAGCCGAGCCACGAACGCGTCCTGGAAGCCGGCGTTGGTGATGGCGAACGATCCGCTGGCGGGGAAGTCGGTCGAGTCCGATGTCCCGGCGACGAGCACGTCGCCCGTGGTCGCGTCGACGGCGACGCCTGCGCCGCCGTCGGTCCCGCTGCCGCCGAGGAACGACGACCACACGAGCTCGCCGGCCCCACTCAGCTTGGCGACGAACGCGTCGTAGGTCCCGCCGAGCGTGGCGTCGAACCCCGACACGATGGGAAAATCGCTCGAAGAAGTATAGCCGGTGACATAGGCGTTGCCGCTCGCGTCGGCCGCGAGCGCGAGTCCGTGATCGCTCGAGGAGCCACCGAGATACGTCGACCACAAGAGCGCACCGGCAGCGCTCACCTTGGTCACGAAGCCGTCGCGCGTGCCCCCGAACGTGCTGTCGAACCCGCCGACGGAAGGAAAGTCGCTCGAGTCCGTCGTTCCGGCGACGAACACGGATCCGCTGGGATCGAGGGCGATGGCCGTGCCTGTCTCGCTGCCTCCGCCGCCGAGATAGCTCGACCAAGCGATGGTCGGATCGATCACCAGCGGATCGCGGCCGTCCCAACCATCGACCTGCACGCTGACCTCGTCGCCCGCGACCACATGGCGCGCGGGCAGCTCGCGCCGCGCGCCTCCGTGGAGGACGAAGGCGCGAAGCCCGCGCACGCGCAGCACGCCGAGGTCGGTGAGCACGTCCAGACCGCGCCCCCGGTCGACCACCTGCACCGCGGTGGCGCCCTCCCAACGGGTCTTCAGCGCCGCGAGGTCCGATCCGGGCGACAGCACGAACCGATAGTCGACCCCACCGGGCGCATCCTCCGCGACCATGTCGACCCCGCGTGCGATCTCCTCCCAGACGAGGCGCGCGTACGTGCGGAGCTCCTTCCCGCGCGCGGCGCCGGCCCAGCGTCGGATCCGCGCGCCGCGCTCGGCCTCCGGGCGCAGGTCGCCATCGCGCGCGCCGACGACGTTCATGTGGATGCCCCAGCGACTCGCCATGTGCTGCGCGCCCGACGCGGGAGCGCTGAGCGAGAAGGAGAGCCCGGAGCGAGTGAAGAAGGTCGACGAGTCATGTCGACGGAGCACGAAGCGGCCCGAACCGTCGGACACCTCGGTGATCGCGGTGAGGGGCACGGCCTTCGACGAAACGGCCGCACGCGGGACCGCGGTGCTGCTCGGCGCCGGCCCGCTTCCCGCGAGGAACCCCGCTGCGTTCGAGGGATCCGCGGGAGGGGCCACGAACGTCTCACGCAGCGCTCGACGCGCCGCGCGCGCGCTCTCGACGGACGAGCCGGCGTGGCCCACCTCGGAGCAGTCGCCGCGAGGTTCCCGGGCGCCGCACGCGCTCGAGACGCCGACGAGTGCGAACCATCGAGCGTGGCGGAACAACGGGAGCAAGTCTACGTCCTCCAATCGACCGCAGCAACGCCCGCTGGGGTCTCGCGCTCGGCCCGAAGCCCGACGTCGCCGGGGCCATCTACTACGACCTCGGGCTCATCGAGGAGAGCACCGGCAGCCGCGACGACGCGCGCGCCTACTACGAGAAGTCGCTCGAGGTCCGTCCGGGAAACGCGATCGTGCCGAAGGCGCTCGCCGCGGTGAGCGATGCTCCGCCGGCGAGCGCGCCGGCCGAAGGGGCACCGGCGGGCGCGAAGCCGCTCGGCACGACGATCGACTCGCCGTTCTAGCGCGCACGTGATCGGCTTCGTGATCGTCTGGGCTCTGCGCGAGGCGGCGCGTCGTAGGTTGCTCCCGCTTCGCGCCGTCGTGAAATACAGCTCTAGGTCAAGGAGTCCTCCGCCGATGGAGGCGGCGGCGTAGGGGGCTGTAGGGGCGGCGCGAGCGCGCCCCTCGTCTGCGGCGACGTGCTCCCATGAAGCCACATGCGCCGGCCGCTCTCTCCTATCGTTTTCATCGTCCTCGCAAGCACGCTCGCGTGCTCGCCACGCGCGACCGACCACCCGACCGACGAGGAGAAGCTCGCGCGCACCTCGGCGGCGGTGACGCTCGGGACCGAGAGGGCGCTCACTTCGAGCGAGTACACCGAGATAGGTGGCAACGGCGCGGTCATCCCGGTGCGAAACGGCGCTGGATGGGGCTTGAGCTTCGGCGACGTGTCCGCGACCACGATGAACGAGAACGGCGTCGCCGCGGCGCCGGCCGTCTCGCTCGCGTCGGAGCAGTACCGCTATGTCCCCCACGCGTTCGACTTCGACGGCACCTCGTACCTCCTCGCGCGCGGCAACGGCGGGACCATCGTGGACGTGCAGCGGTTCGGCCTCGACCTGAAGCCGCTCGGTCCGATGACGACCGTCGCAGACTCCGGCGGTCCGACGATCAAGGCGATCGAGCACATCACCGTCCGACACGGCGGCGGGCAGTGGCTCGTGATGTATGGCGAGTTCGCGCAAGCGGGCAATCAGGTGTCGACCACGGTGAAGGCGCTCCGCCTCTCGCCGCTCGGTGTCCCGCTCGGCGCGCCGGTGGTGGTCGAGGCGAACACCTCGCAGAGCACGCCTCCGGTCGCGTCGTTCGACGGGACGGACTTCTTCATCGCGTGGCACGGGTACAACGCGTACGACGGGTGCTTCGGCCGCACGCTGTCGACAGGCGGTGCCTTGTCGGCGAAGGCGCCGTTGCTCGCGGGGGGCCCGAACTTCTGGATGAGCACGGACTACGAGCCGTCGCTCCAGCAGCACCTCGTCACCTGCGGTCCGCGCGCGCAGCGGCTCGACCGCTCGCTCGCGAAGGTCGGCACCGCGGTGACGATCAGCGGGCAGTACGTGAAGGCCGCGGCGAACGGGAGCGGATTCACCGTGCTCTCGGGGGGGCTCACCGGACAACGGATCGCCGCCGACGGCACGCTCACCGACGCGACACCGAAGACTATCGTGGTGAGCAGCGGGGCCTTCAACAAGACACCGCTCCTTGCGACGGGCTCCTCGCCCGCGCTCGTCACCTGGCAGTCCAACAACGGGCCCGTCGGCGCGCGAGTCGATCTGGCGGCGCTGACGACGGTCGATACGACGCCGCTCCCGCTCGTCCGGGAGCAGCCGCTCCAGAATGTGCTCTCCCTCGCGAGCAACGACGCGGGCGACGTGCTCGCCGTGTTCACCGAGCGGCGGGGCGCGACGTACTCGGTGAAGGCGACGCGGCTCGCGGGCGACGGCGCGCCGCTCGACACGCCGGCGCTCACGCTCGGCCAGGGGCAGGCGCTCGCGCTGGTCGGCGTCGGCTCGACCTACTGGGTGCTCGTGCGCGACGGGACCAGGACGGGGGTCCTCCGCGTGCGCACCGACGGCACGGTGGTGGACGCGACGCCGAAGCCGCTCCCGGCGGGTAACTACGAGTCCGTCGCGTGTGACGGGACGCGGTGCGCGGCCTTCGGGCTGGAATACACCTCCGCGCCGACCGCGACGACCCACGCGACCTACGTGCGCTTTTTCGCCGACGGGACGCTGCTCGACACTGCGCCGCAGCCCTTCGCCCCGCCCGTCCCGGGTGCGGTCAACCGCGGCCTACGCGCCGCGACGATCGGTGCGCGCACCCTCGTCGCGTGGTCGACGCCGAGCGCCGAGCTCGTCGCTCAGCGCTTCGATCTCGAGACGGGCGTGGTCGACGCGACCCCGATGGTGCTCGCGACGTCCGATGGCCGGCATCCACGCGTGGTCGTCGCGGACGGTGCGTTCCACGTCTACCTCCGCTCGTCGGACGGCATCGGCGCGATCCGCCGCGTACGCGTGTCGGCCGAGGGTGCGGTGCTCGACACGCCGCCGACGGTGATCTCGGCCTCCACGGGCGAGCTGCGCGAGTTCTCCGTCGCCTCCGACGGCGCGACCGCGCTGCTCGCGACGACCGTCCAGGTCGACGACGACCGGTGGTTCGTCGGAGGGGTCCAGATCCTCTCCGATGGATACGTGATGCACCCGAAGCCAATTTCGATCACCGCACAGCGCGCGCGAGAGAGCTGGCCGGCGCTCGCAAGGCTCGGCGGCGGGCGCTTCGCCGTGGGGTACGTGGGCAGCGACAGCGATGGAACCGAGCGCGTCTTCGCGCGGACCGTGGCGTTCGCGACGCGCGTCGGCGCGAGCTGCACGGTCGGCGCAGACTGCGAGAGCGGAGCGTGCGTCGACGGCGTGTGCTGCGATCGCGCGTGCACCGGGCAGTGCGAAGCGTGCGACGTCGCCGGGAAGATCGGGATCTGCACGACCGTCACGGGCGCGCCGCACGCGCCCCGGCTCGGCTGTCCGGGCACGTCGGGCACCTGCGCTTTCACCTGCGACGGCACGAACGCGAGCGCGTGCCGCGCGACCGCTTCGGGGAGCCCGTGCGGCGCGAACGCGTGCGCGGCCGGCGTCGAGACCCACGCGAGCGCGTGCGACGGCGCGGGGCGCTGCGGCGACGTGCCGAAGCAGTGCGGCGCCTACGGGTGCGGCGCGACGTCGTGCCGTGCGAGCTGCGGCGCGGACTCCGAGTGCGCGACAGGCTTCTTCTGCAAGGACAGCGCGTGCGTGCCGATCGAGACGCTCGGCGCGGCGTGCACGGGGAAGGCTCAGTGCGGCGTGGCGTTCTGCGTCGAGGGCCTGTGCTGCGAGGTGGACGGCTGCGGCGCAGGTCGCTCCTGCGCGCTCCCGACGTCGAAGGGCAAGTGCGCGAAGATCGACGGGCAGTCGTGCGCCTCCACTGCCGAGTGCGGCTCCGGGCACTGCATCGACGGCGTGTGCTGCGACTCGGCGTGCGACGCGCAGTGCGCCGCGTGCGATGTCTCGGGATCGATCGGAAAGTGTGTCGCCGTGAGCGGCAAGCCGCACGGCGCGCGCACCGCCTGCGCGGTCGACGGCGCGAACGCCTGCGCGAGCCGGCGCTGCGACGGCACCGACGCCACGACGTGCAAGGGGTTCGTCGGCAAGGAGGTGCGGTGCCGCGTAGCCTCGTGCGCGCCCGCCGGCGCGGTCGAGCCCGCGGTGTGCGACGGTGCCGGCGCTTGCCCGGCGGCGAACCCGGCTTCGTGCGGCGCGTATCTCTGCGACGAGGCGACGTCCTCGTGTCGCTCGACCTGCGCGACCGACACGCACTGCGCGAGCGGCTACGCCTGCGAATCGGGCCAGTGCGTCGGCACCGCCGCGCGCTGCTCCGAGGACGGGCTGAAGGTGGTCGCGACCGATGGCACCGCGACGAGCTGCGCGCCCGCGCGCTGCGTGGCCGGTGTGTGCGCGACGTCATGCGCTACGAGCGACGAGTGCGCCCCCGGCTTC